>DATEAU010000093.1:0-4614 GCA_035288165.1 Bathyarchaeia archaeon | reverse complement strand
AATGTCCGCTTTAATGGCGCTTGCAGAGTTGGAAAGTGTGTGGTTGAAAAACCAGTTATCTATGGGAAAAAGCGCGTCTGTGGAAAAGCACGGAACCAAGCTTATCCCATTGACTTTTGTGGGTTTCTTGAAGCCTGCTTTCGTGCCGCTGTAAACCGTTATGTTAAATTCAGCGCTGAGCCGTTTACTTGTTTCACGGATTCTGCGCTCCACCCCACCGAAGTACAAATGCGGCGGCTGCGTGTTGAAAACAGCCAAGCTTAGCTTTTTCATGAGTATATCCCTTAAGGTTTCGGCAACGATTGCACTTGATTGATGCTTAAAATATATCTGTCTTATGGAGGCCTGCGCTTTGGCTGGCTCACTTTTCAGCGTGTTTCCATTTGGAACAGGCTAGCGCCTATGCCTAAGGAAGAAATAAGCCATATGTCGCCCAAAAGCGCGGCGTTCAAGTTATTGGTGAGAACCGCGGAAAGCACGTAAATAGTAAAATATGCGCCTAGCATAATCAATGACAACCCGCACCATCTCTTCGCGGACATATTTGATTTCCCTTTGTTGATTATTGGAATGAGTCCAAGAAGCGCAAAAACCAATGCAAGCGACAAGGTAATCACCGAATTGAGGAAGCTCACATAAGTTGTCCCACTGGCAATGAACGAAATGCCAAACGTCAGACCTGCGTCTACCCAGTTAGCAACGGTTGTGACCCACAAGGCTATTATGTAGCCTAAACCAGCTGCTCCTGCCCACCTTAACACACTTCCGCTAATAGCACCTTGTCTAGCCCTAACCTTGAGGCTTAAGATTGTAAGCAGCGGAGCCATCATCAATGTGAACAGCCCGTAAAGAACTCCTTGGAGCGCGGAAACCTGCACGATTAAGAATATTGCCGTCGGTATGAAAGTAATGTAATACACTCCTTCAAGGAAAAGGGCAATAGACACTTTGCCCCTGGCATCTGCAAATGACTTCGCTGGAGGCCCCCAAACTAAATAGACTGAAAGCAAAGCAACTAGTATGCCTATTATTCGTAGTACCGACCCCGCAGCGGGAACGACATTTGAGAGGTATGGCCCCGGAAAATTGACCAGGGTCTGCTCAACAGTCTGTAGATTCCAATACAGTGTATGTGCTAGTAGCGAAAATAGAGCTATAGGAACCCATATCTTAATGTCCAAAAGACGATTGGTCATACCTTTATCATCATAACCCACTAAATCTGATAAGCGCCATGTTAAAGCTGTTTTTTCATTGCATTTAAAGCTTATCCAAAAGTACTTTGTGTTTGTCAGCTTTTCTGGACGACGAAACGTCATGTCGCCATTCCGCCTCGGAGAAATCCTTTAGCCGTTTTTTTTAGGCGGTGCTTCACGCCCCCGAAACTGAGGTTCGCCGGCTAAGTGTGAAAACGACCAAGCTCATTTTCCATACGGCTTCATCCATGCTTTATTCCCTTGAATCGTCGCTGTGATTTTTCCCTCTGAACATGTCTAACTTGCGGTGAAAGCAAGGCGAAGGGGCGGTTTGAAAAGCTTTATACTTTATATGCTTACTCCGTGTAGTTTGCGATATGCTGGGATGAACGTGACTGACAAAATTGATGCCGACTCAGAACTCGGTTTGACGCCTGATTACCGTCCGCTGGAATTGGAGAAGGAAATCCGCGAGTTCTGGGAAAAAACTCAAATCCGCGCCAAACTCGAACAACGAGAAAAAGACTGCAAGGGCATTTTAGGCTACGTTGAAGGACCACCTACTCTGAATGGGATTCCACACATCGGTCATGCTCGCGGCAGAGTGATGAAGGATATCCGCTACCGATGGAAGACCATGCTGGGCTATTATATTCCTTTTTGGGCTGGCTGGGATTGCCAAGGCTTACCCGTCGAGTTGGAAGTTGAGAAGCTTCTCGGCGTCAAAAACAAACGTGAACTGCTGGAGCGGGTTGGTCAGGAACGCTTCATTGAAGAGTGCAAGAAAGTTATCATGAAATACCACCGCGAATGGGTGGAAGCCGACAAGCGCTTAGGCGTGTTCATCAACCAGGAGAAAGCTTACTGGACGTACCGCGACGAGTACATCGAACGTGAATGGCGGTACTTGAAACGCGCCTGGGAACAAAACTTGCTTGAAGAAGGACACTACGTGGTGGCTTACTGTCCAGGCTGCCAAACCAGCTTGAGCAGTGCTGAAGTCGGCTACGAAGGCTCCTACAAAGAAGTTGAAGACCCATCACTCTACTTCAAATTCAAGAAAGCCGGGAGCGAGAACGAGTTTTTCCTCATCTGGACAACCATGCCATTCACCATCATAACAGACACAATGCTCGCAGTTAACCCTGAAGCTGAATACGCCAAAGTGAAAATCGGCAACGAAACTTGGAACATGGCAAGGCAACGTGTTGAACCAGTCATGCAAGAACTTGGGTTAACGAAATACGAAATTATAGAAACGTTTTCAGGCAAAGAGCTGGTGGGCGCAAAATACGATTATCCGCTTAAAGACATAATTCCCGAACAAGCTAGGCTGGAGACCAGGCATCCGCTCGTGCACACGGTCATTGGCGCAGACTTTGTGGACATTAACACCGCCACAGGAGTCGTGCATCTTTCACCTGGAAATGGCGAGGATGATTTCTGGGCAGCCCAAAAACGCGGAGTTCCCATATTCGCTCCATTCGACGACGAAGTTAAATTCACCAAAGACGCGGGCTTATTCAACGGCGTATTCGCCAGAGACGCCGACTATCCCGTTGTGGAGGAGCTTCGGAACAAAAACGCTTTCGTCGAAGTTAAGAAGACAAAGCACGAGTATCCAACATGCTGGCGGTCACACCACAAGCTAGTCTGGCTGGCAAGAAAAGAGTACTTCCTCCGAACGGACAAGATAAATAGCAAAGTGCTGGAAGCCGCCGAGAAAATAGAGTACTTCTTTGACGAACCCAAGAACCGCTTCATCGCCTTCCTGAAAGAAGGCAAGCCATGGTGCATCAGCCGAGAACGAGTCTGGGGCACGCCCCTACCCATCTGGACATGCGAAAACTGCGCACAAAAAAAAGTCGTAGGCAGCAAACAAGAACTCGTGGAAAACGCTTTGGAGAAGATTCCAGAAAATTTCGAGCTGCATAAACCCTGGGTTGACCGAGTCACGTTCAAGTGCGACAAGTGCGGCGGCGCGATGCGTAGGGAGGATTACGTTTTGGATACTTGGCATAACAGCGGGGCTTCACCATACGCACGGTTCAGCGACGAGGAATTCGAAAAGTTCGTCCCTGTAGATTTCCTGACGGAAGGAATCGACCAGACACGAGGCTGGGCAAACTCACTACTGCTCGAATACGTAATACTCACGGGAAAGCCTGAAGGACCTTACCGCGCGTTCCTATTCCAAGGCTTAACCCAAGACGCACGCGGCAGAAAAATGAGCAAAAGCCTCGGCAACGTCGTCGAAACCAACAAGCTCCTTGAAAAAAACTCAGCTGACCTGTGCAGGTTCTACATGATGCGCAAATGCTCAGCAATCGACTTCATGAATTTTGACATGCAAGAATTGAACCGCCGAAGCTACCAAGTTCTATCCACTCTTTACCATTTGAGCAGGTTCTTCCTGCAGAATGCCGAGTTTGACGATTTCAAACCTTCAAAGAAAACTTTTGTGTTGGGCAAGCTGGAAGCTCCAGACCGATGGCTACTCTCAAAACTGCAAGCAGTCATAACAGATTACACCGAAAAGCTTGGGAAATGCGAATTCAACGCGGCAGTCGCCATTCTAGAAGATTTCGTCATCGAGACCTTAAGCAGGCTTTACGTGCCAATGATCCGCAAGGAACTCTGGACAGACGACCCAGAAACGCTAAACAGACGAATGAACATTTACGCAATATTGCACTACGCGTTGAAAACGGTCACTCTCCTATTCAACCCCGTAACGCCATACTTGAGCGAGGCACTAAACCAGAAAGTCTACAGGAAACTCGACCCGAAACTGCCAGAATCGATAAATCTTGATTGCTGGCCCGAACCAGACGAGAAAATGCGAGATAAAACCGTGGAAGAAGAGTTCGACACATTATTCAAGGTCGTTTCGCTTGTTTACGCTGCTAGGCAACAGGCAAAACTCAAGAGAAGATGGCCACTCAGCACGGTAATCGTATCCGCACCAGAAAAAGTGACGAACGCGCTGAAAAACGTGGAACCAATCTTCCTCGAATTAAGCAACATCAAAAAAGCACAATACACGCTTAGAACTCCAGAATCCAAGGCTGACGACAACTGGGTGTCCGCCATCGAAGGCGAACTAACAGTAATGATAAGCGGACAACGCGACGACACTCTGCTTGGCGAAGGCATAATGCGAGACTTAGCCCGCCGCGTCCAAGCCCTGCGCAAAGAGCTCGGATACATGCCCACTGACATCCTAGACGGCGTTCACATCGCCGAACTCGACGAAGAAAGCGCAAGACTTCTAGAATCTTACCTTGACGAGATGGCGGCTCTGGTTCGAACCAAGAAGGTGCACCTGCACGGAAAACGCGAAGAACTGCAGGCAGAATGGCACGAAGCGGAACTCGATGGCAAACGAATCTACATCAACGTACATTAACCAAAAGGA
>DATEAU010000092.1:0-9227 GCA_035288165.1 Bathyarchaeia archaeon | reverse complement strand
CCAGGACCTGTGATGTCCGACAGCTAAACCGAACATGTCGCTTTTCATGATTCCCGTTTCGTCAGTTTGCTGTTTTGGCGGGGCAAAAGCGGGATAAAGATTTGGGACACAGCGGATAAGCCAGTTCTTATGCCGCAAACTGTCAGTGTCCTTATCTTTCACGACTTCGCTGTTAGATTTTAAGTAAACCAAAACAGCGGGCGGCGTCATGTGCTCATTTCCAGAACACACAGGGCAAACACCTGCAGGTGCTTGTTCTCTTTTTTGTTTGGCGAAATCGGTTGGTCTTCTGGCGCGTTCGGTGGCGATTACGACCCAACGGTCAAGCAGGAAATCTTTTCTAAGTTCATTGTAAGGCATTAACTTTAACTCCGAGCACAGTAGAAGTTAGCCTAGAAACATTTTAGCATTTCCGAAAAAGCCTAAAAGAAAAACACAACTATTCCAAAAGAGCTATTGGCTGCCTCTTCGAGCCGTAACTTCTGTTCCAGCCACAATCAAGACAAGAGGCAACCCTCTTCTTCAAATCAACACTCAATCGATGATTACAAACGGGACAATGCAACCGCTCACACCTTCCTCACTCAACAGGAATCTCCAAGAAAACTAATAAACAAATGCTGTTGCCAACCCACAATCACAGACAAACCCCAAAATTGTCTATAACAAAAAACCAGAAAAACCATACACAAACCACCACACCACCAGACAACCAACACACAAAACCAACCCGCAAAAAAACCACAAAACAACTCCATTCCCGCAAATTTTGCCTGCTTTATGCAAGTGGTTTAACTAGAAGTAAAGTTCGCGGCTGTTCTTGTTGCGTTACAGGCTTGTCGAGAAACTTTGACTAAGGCTTAGTCAATAAATCTTAACAAGAACCCTTTAATCGCACAACAGTACGGCACGTTTTCCTTGAAAACATCATCCGAAACCTCATTTAACGGGATAAAAATATATATCTCGTCTTCTGCATTCCTAACTCTCAAATTAAGGCATAAACCATGAATTTAACCGAGAAAATAGAGAAGCTCAAGAAAGAAAAGAAAGCCATAATCCTTGCGCATAATTATCAGCGTCCAGAAATCCAAGACATCGCCGACTATATCGGAGACAGCATTGAACTCAGCCGCAAAGCCATGCAGGAAAAAGAAGCAGAAATCATCGTGTTCTGCGCCGTAGACTTCATGGCAGAATCCGCAGCCATACTCAATCCAGAAAAGAAAGTGCTCCTGCCCACACTTGGCGCACGATGCCCAATGGCACAAATGCTCACCGTCGAAGAGATAAAACGCCAGAAAAAACTCCACCCAAACGCACCCGTAGTCCTCTACGTCAACACGTTAGCCTCAGCAAAAGCCAACTGCGACATCTGCTGCACCAGCGCAAATGCAGTTGAAGTCATCCAATCGCTAGATGCAGACACGATTTTTTTCGGTCCAGACCGCAACCTAGCCGAATACGTGGCGGAGAAAACAGGGAAATCCCTGATTCCGATTCCTGAATGGGGATTCTGCCCGACTCACTTGCTTTTCCAGCCTGAAGACGTAGCCGTGCTGAAGCTGGCGCATCCTGACGCGAAAGTTATGGTTCACCCAGAATGCAGCAGCGAAATGCGCAAAGTAGCGGATTTCGTGGGCAGCACCTCTAAAATGTGCCGCTACGCACGGGACTGCAACGCCAAAACCTTCATAGTCGGCACCGAGGAAGGATTGCTGCATCGCTTGGGAAAAGAGAATCCTGGCAAGCAATTTGTCTCGGCTTATGGAGAAGCAGTTTGCCCCAATATGAAATTGACAACGCTTGACAGGCTTTATGCGTGCTTGAAAGACGAGAAATACGTGGTTGGAGTTTCAGAAAAAACAGCTAAAAAAGCTCGTTCCGCGCTTGAACGAATGTTCCAAGTAAAGCTAAATTGAAACTATCATGGTCTTGAGGATTTTTACTCCCTTCTTCGTCGTCAACTCGTTGCTGAGTTCTCGGATTTCGCTGGCGATTCCCTTCACCGCAATAGCTTCCAAGCAGTCTCTTTCGCCGACGTGGACGTGCATTGCAGATGAAACCACCTTGGAATGTTCGTGCTGAACCTCCGTGAGTTCGCTCTCAAGCCCCTTTACTTCATGGTCGTAAACCATCAGCAAAACTCCTGTCTGCTCGGCTTTTTCATCTTGAAGCCACTTTTTCTCTGAAACAAAAAGCGTTACAGCGTCTTGTATGGCTTTGCTGCGGCTTTCATACCCCATCTTACCCACAACAGCGTCCAAATCTCTCAGTAATTCAGGTGGAAAAGTCACTCCGACACGAGTTATTTTTGCCATTCTTGTCGCCAAGAAGAAAACAGCGATTTCAACCTAAAAGCTTTTACAAGGAACTAAGAAACAAAAAATGAAAACGTGATGCTTACGTTTTTGCTCGACAAAGAAAAAAGAAACTTTTCCAACCGCGCGAACGGTTTATATCCGAGCTTCCTAAGAGTTAGAACAGGAGAACGAATTTTATGGGAAACGAACTAATTCACCTAACCGACGCAAACTTCGAACAAACCATCAACAGCAACAAAATAGTCCTCGTAGACTTCTGGGCAGGATGGTGCGGTCCATGCAGAGCCTTAGCCCCAACAATCGAAGAACTAGCCAAAGAATACGCAGGCAAAATCCTCGTCGCAAAACTTGACGTTGACGAAAACCCAGCAACAGCCGAGAAATTTCAAGTCTTCAGCATACCCACAGTGATCTTGATTAAGGATGGCCGCGAAGCCGAACGGATTGTGGGTCTCTGCCCGAAGAAGCAGTACGACGGCGCGCTGCAAAAACAATTTTAGTAATTTAACCTTTCATTTTTTCGAGCATCTTCTCAAACGTCCAGCGAATGCTCGACTTAAGCTCACGTAGCCGTTCTTCATCTGCGTTCCGAATCACAATTTCCCTAATTAAATCGCCTTGGCGAACAATATTATAAGCGAACATTCGTTCAGGTGTTAACTGCCCCATTCTAACGAGCTCATTGTCTTTTTCTTGCATTTTTGCGAAAATTCTCTCCACCAGAAACTGGGTGAAGGGGGGCGTGTTAACGCTGAAGTTTTTGTTCTCATCTGGCAAGACGTGTAGCCAATCTTTTTCAACGTAGATTATCGCTAAAGGCTCGTCATTGACAGTCTTAAGAGGAATAACGGTTTCAGGTTCCTGAACCTGAGGAACAACAGGCTTTTCTTCGACTTGAGGCGTTTCTAACTCTTTAGGAGTCTCTGCTACTTCTTTGATGTCGCCCCGTTTGAAGCCTTTCTCAAGCAACATCGAGTTAACGGTCTCCAATGTCGCAGTTAGCTCTTTCGTTTCAGCATCCAACTCTTCTAGCCGTTTCTCGAGTCGCTGCTTGAACGCAACGAGGGCTTTCATCTTCTCCGAATCCATGACCAATCACTTCACGCAGGCTATCTAAGCGGGTTATGCTTATCAAGTCTTTGACGCTTGAGACTCGCTAATTCTCTTAAGCTGACCACGATACATCTCCACAACTTCCGCTGACGTAGTCGCATCCTCGGGCGCTTTGTCCGTTCGATACTTGCCCGTGAAACGTGGAAACCTAATTGCCAAGCCGCTTCCCTTCCTTATCGAGTCCATCGCGCACACATGAATAGGACTCAATGTAATCTCTGCGCCCTTAACTTCCAATACAACTGCTGGATCAAACCATACGTCAGCCACCAACATAGATTGAACACGCGAATGCCTGCGGGGAATTTCGTGTTTGCGCAGCATTTCAGGCAACTTCGCAAGGTCTTTGTCTGTGAAACCAGTTCCGCATTTCGTGACTGTCTCAAAAGTGTCAGCTTTCTTGTTATACGTAGCCAGAAGCAATGCCCCATATGTGCCAGTACGTTTTCCCCTTCCATGAAAAGCGCCAACCACCACGAGGTCAACCGTATCATTCATCTCGCTCCTATAGTCCCGCTTGTACTTTATCCACAGCCAGCCGCGCGCTCCAGCCTGGTAAACCGCGTCTTTTCCGATGGCCTTACAAACTATGCCTTCGCATCCGTCAGCGATAGCTTCCTCGAAAAACGCCTCTAACTCTTTTACGCTGCCCGTTACCTTCTGTTTGGCTGCTTTAGCCTTGTCGCTTGCCTTCAGGGTTGTCTCAAGCGCTTTTCGCCTAACTAGGTAAGCTTCACGGGTCAGGTCTTTGCCATTCAGGTATAACGCGTCGAACATGAAAAGTGAAACAGGATACTGCTCCATAGCCGCTTCAACGCCGTATTTTCGCCTACGATGCATCAGCTCTTGAAATGGAAGCATATCGCCAGATTCGAGGTCAACGGCAACACATTCAGCTTCCAAAATGGCATCTTTAGCTTTTACACAGTCTTTGATAAGATCGACCGCGTCAGGGTATTGGTCAGAAATATTCTCTAAACGCCGCGAATAAAGGACAACTTTATTTTCCTTCTTGTGCGCCTGCACGCGTTCGCCATCGTACTTGTACTCAGCAACGCATTTTCCTCCCAGCTTTTCCAAAATCTCCTCAGGCGAACCTAGCCGTTCCGCCAACATTGGCCTTATCGGCTCGAAAACGACTACCTGGAATTTCTCTATTCCTTCTAAGCCTTTTTCAGCCACTATGCTTGCGACTCTTCCAAGGTCTGAAGAAACATTGTAAGCGCGTTCTATCTGTTCACGGGTTTCCTTTCCGCCTCCGTAT
Source organism: Bathyarchaeia archaeon (assembly GCA_035288165.1). Lineage (GTDB taxonomy): Archaea > Thermoproteota > Bathyarchaeia > Bathyarchaeales > Bathycorpusculaceae > UBA11855. The sequence continues at coordinate 4,526 of DATEAU010000092.1, read as the reverse complement.
GCTATCGCCAGCGCATCGAGAACTGTCATGTCAGCTATTCCTAGCCGCAAATTGCCCGTTACAGTTCGTATTATGTATTTTGCCTCTTTCGGCGAGGCATCCGATAGGAGACCCGCTAAAAGAGACATTTTCTGGTTTACAGCTCCCGAACCAGTAGTTTTAGCCATCTTATCCAACGTCGCGTAAACATTCTGGACGGTTAGAATTTTTTTCCCGAATGTAACCTGTTTCTTCTTGGACAGGAAGTTCTGCGCGGTTTCCCCTACATCGCCATTTTTTCGAAGGTCCGTCTCGATTTCGGTTTCTCTTCTGCCAGAAGCCCTTGCCAGTGCTTTTACGGCGAGTTTTTCAGCTACACCTATCTCTAACCCTGTGAAGTCTGGGTAGAGTTTGCCTTGCGTTAAGTATACGACTTTGGCGATTTCAGTTTTCGTCGTGCTCTTCAACAAGTCTACAAGAAGACTGGTCATTTCCAGTCGTTTGGTGGTGGCTTCAATTTTCTCGTAAGCATCCGCGATAACAGAATAATCCAATCCGTAACCCTCACAAGTATACTCTGCTAGGTACAGTATTAAAACATCTTAGTGGCTCAAATGATCTATTTTTGGGGCGGTTTTTAATACTAATTCCTTCGCAAGTACACGGCGCAAGAGTGCATATGGTTTGGAAGCTAGACTACGCCCTCTTTCTCAATATCGTGTTTGTGGTCAGTAGCTGAAACATGCTTTTTGCGTGAAACAGGGTTAGACAGGAAATATGAGTTGGGCACGTATACGATTTCGCCTTCGCTAGTTTCCAAAACAGTCTTCGTTATCGTTATCTTCGTGACTGTGCCTTCGAAAAAGCCAACTTTAACTTGGTCGCCCACAACGACGCTTTTGCTTATCATAACGCTTATTCCCGCCGCAAAATTACTAATTACATTTGCCAAGCCGAAGCCTATGGCTAAACCTAAGAAACCTAATCCAACTAGAAGGCCTACAACGATGTCGAAGGCTAGGAACACGATGATTAGGATGCTCCCGATCGCGTAGATTCCGTACCTGGTGATTCTCACGATTCGTTTTCCAGTGTCAACGGGGAACGATCTTTTCTTAAGAAGCTCGGAGAGCGTCCATGAGACGATATAGGCGACCAATATGGTGGCTGCAACTGCTGAGATAATTTGTACCCAGCGAATAACGTCAACTCCGAGTATGTCCACCATAAAGTCTGCCACACCGTTTCGGTTTAATACTGTAAACGGCAGTTATTAATTGGTTTTGCCTGCAGGCTGAAAACATTTATTCCATAGATGAAGCTGAGAAAAAAGAAAATGGAAAATTCAGGTAAAGAAGGGTTCAGGCAAAACACAAATTCATAGTTTTGCCCTATTCCGTTTGTTAGAAGCACACTCTCACTAACATCTTTTACGTGGTTACCGGTTATATTCCATCTACTAGGTGAGCTGTGCCGTCTGGGCAGTAAACTTTGTTGCCTTTTTCAACGACGGTAAAGCGTCTATGGCAAGCTCTCATTTGGGAGCATCCGTCGCAATCTCGTGATAACGTTTCAATCGCCTCCTATGATTATCTTCAGGCACGGTTAGAGCAGTTGTGCCTGAACTTTTGCTCACACATCTGCTTCATGCCTTATGGAAGGCAGATGGGAATGGGGTTCGCTCTTTTAAACCTTGTTCCATGGAAAATGTCAAATCGTCTTCATTACTACACAATACTCACTGAACCTTTGCGCACTTCTTAAAAACAGTCATAATGCACGATCTGATTCAGTAATCTTCTTCCCCTTTGTCGTGTAACTCCGTTCGGGTGGCCCAGAGGGATCATTGCAACGGGTTTGATTCCTTCGGGAGCTTTCAGAACCTCCTTCACTTCGTCTTCGTTGAAAGCGCCAACCCAGCATGTTCCAAGCCCAAGGGAATGAGCTGCCAACAGGATGTTTTGTGTTGCGGCTGCCGTATCCTGCAAGCAGTATAATGTTCTGCCGCGACTGCCGTAGCCCATTGATGAACGTTTTTCGTCGGCGCAGACCACAATCACCACGGGAGCTTCTTCAACGTGTCTTTGGTTTAGCGCTGCCTCAGCAAGTTTCTTTCTAACTGTTTGGTTTTTTACGATGACGAATTCCCAGGGTTGGATATTTCCTGCTGATGGTGCGCATCTTGCTGCTTCGATAAGCGTTTCTATGGCGTTGTCGGGTATGGTTTGTTTTTTGAATGCTCGTGTGCTTCTGCGTCCTTTGATGGCTTCCAAGAGTTCCATTATGCTTCACTCTCACGAGTAGTGTTGGGTTTCCAGCGTAAAAGCCTTAAGTTTCCGCGTGTTTCGGTATGGGTTGGATGATGAGCTTTAGAGTCACTGAGCCAAAGCGGTGATACTGACTCGACGGGCGAACTGACACAATTAAGGGTGTGTACTGTCAATATTGAAAGGGATACCGAAACAAGACCTTCAGCCATCATGGATTTTATTACGAAGCTTAATACAGTATTTGAGGGTGTTTTGATGAGCAGTGGGGCCTTACCGTGTTTTTTGCGGTGTCTTTGCGGGGTATTTCAAGAGCCAGAAGCTTTTACCGAGTATATTTTTAGGAATGCAGAGGATAAGCTGCTTCGAACCTTAATTGCAGGGGCGGTTAAGAACTGAAAAAAATAAAGGAAACAATTTAAGGCTTTATGATGCAAAAATATGGTCGTTAGTCTGGTTGAAGAACATTGGCTAAACTATCTGATTTCGCTCATCTCAGCGAAAATACAAAAAACAGCTTACACATCGCCTGGCTTTCAGCTGTGGATTTTGGGCAGCTAAAAGAAAAAAATAACTTATCGATTCTTAACAAGACCTGGAAGAACCTGAAGAACAGCCTTTACCCGTACTTCAAAGACCAAGAGATATCGTTAGATGACATCGCCCACGATCTTAAGAAGATAACCTTAACACTGAACCCATCACTCTCTGTATGCTACAATCCCAAACAAGGCATGTTGATTTATCAACTTTGGGGATTCCTTTTCGATTTAATCACAGACAACCATGAATGTTTTGCCGTGTCTGCCTTTCCCGCCAAGCTTGCTGGAGAGTTAGTGCATGAACATGAACATTATCTATTCCTGAAAGATCATGATTTGATTGGGAAGGAAAGAAACTGTGAAGATGAAATGGAGCAACGGGCTTTAGGTGTGCAGTTAGCTTTTCTTGAAAATTGCAAGCGGAATGTTCCACCATCATCACTAATTGAGCAGTTTAAGGTTTCTGAGTGGTCAATTGATGGAAAGCCAACGCTGCATTCTAGCTCTTCAATTGACGCGATTTCCAGAACTCAGCTCATAGCGGTAATCGACGATCAAATTCAAACACTAATTCAAGCAAACTCGGAGGTTGATGAGGGAGTATACTATTCTGAGTCATGCAGAATCGGCATTTCACATTGCTCCGATATGGCAAAGGTGTTGTCTTTGCCTCTTAAATTGAATAGGCAAAAAGGGATCTATCCAGAAATTATCATAGATCTGTAAGTGAAAAAAAATAGTTAGAAAATCTTCCCCGTAAGTTTGCTTCTTGTCAAGGTTATTTGGACGATTTCTTTCGTGACTATTCTTTTTCAATTCAATCTTTGTATGACAGCACCCAAACATATGATAATGCGGGCGAACTGACAACGGGGATGCGGAAAACTTATCTGCACAGCAGTGACTTGGAACAGTCAACTGCGACGGAAACGAGGTGAATGAGTTGGAGATTAAGGTTGACGCTTCGGAGCTTAAACGGGAGAAAGGCGATTTGATTAAGTCTTTAGCGGATTTCTTGAAGGAGAAAACGTCTGCTGACGTGACAGAGGCATCAGAAATGGTGACGGTGAAGGGTGAGGGAGACGCGGTTTCCAAGAAGTACGTGAAGGTTCTGTTGAAAAAGTTCCTGCACAAACACGAGCTTACGGAGACGTTCAGGGTTATCATGGACAAGGACGATGTGCTGAAAGTGAAAGAAAGACGCCTATACGAAGAAGAATGAGCGTCAAAACTTTCGTTTTCTCCCTTTCTAACTCGCGACAAACCGTTTTTATTCACGTCTGAGAAAAGGATGAGCTCTTAGTTTCACAAATCTCAAATCTCTATGAGAAAAAATCGAATTTTGGAAAAGCATTCTCGACAAAATGATTTCAACTGGGCTTCTCGATTGAGACTCTGCTTACTCCAGCCTCTTTCTCCAAAGTAATAACGTGTTCCGCCTTTTCGGCGAACGCTTCGCTGTGCGTGACCGCAATAATTTGTTCGATGGCTTTGAAACGTGAAATCGCTTCGGCTAAACGGTCTATGCTGCCGTCTTCCCTGCCCAAGCTCTCGGTCGGTTCGTCAAGAAGCAGCATGCTCAATCCGTGTCCAGTTCGGGACTGCATTATTAGCTGTCCCAGTCCAAGTCGATAGGCAAAGGCGAGCAGCGTTCTTTCTCCTCCTGAAAGGTTTGCAACCTCCCGTTCCGCGCCGCTTTCGCTCTTAACGTAGGGCGTATAAGTTTCGTCTATGATCA
>DATEAU010000091.1:0-5130 GCA_035288165.1 Bathyarchaeia archaeon | reverse complement strand
GCCATTGACCGCCTCCTTCAGAACGGCTATCGAGGCTTGAGATTCTGAAGCGCCCAATGTTTTGGCGAGGTTCATTATCTCGGGGTCAACTGCCTCAATTGCAGATGTAGCTATGCTGATGATTATGGGCGTCACAAGTATGGCTTCGCCGATGATTATGCCCCCTGGCGTGAAAAGCAAGCCCAAGAAACCTAGTGGTCCACCGTTTGAAAAAGCGAGAAAAAGAACCAAGCCTAAAACCACTGTCGGAATGCCTATCAGAGAGTTGAAGAATGTTTTTACAAGATTTTTTCCGCGGAACTCTCTGAGGCTGATTAACATGGCAATAGGTGTTCCCCAGAGGGTAGCAAGAATAACTGCGATCCCAGAAAAAAAGAGAGAACGGTAGACGATGCCGTACAGTTCTGGGTTGCCAGTGATAATTAACTCTAATGCTTTGGCTATGCCTGCAGGTATGTCAAGTGCCAAGCCGGTTTCCCTCTACGTGTAAAGCTCGGGGTAGCCATTTCTGTATTGTGGCGGGCATTCTGTACCGTCGAAGAAGGCAGAATCTTTGATCCATTGGACTATGGGCTGAGGTGCGTTGTCTTTCAGGGGTTGCACGGCGCCAGTGAAGAGGCTTTGATCGTAGTCGGCTTTGCCGAAGCTAGTTATGAACTGCTGGGTTTCGCTGGAGACGAGATATTTTATGAAATCCATAGAGTCCGCAAAGTTAATCGTGTATGTTGTGTTGGCGTGGGGTTGGGTTTGGTTCACTGCCATGACGCTGTAGATGTTGAGCAGGGACTTCTCTTCCGTTAGGAGCGCAACTGAAGATATGGAGCCTTCTTTTGAGAACTTCAAGAAGGTGCCAATGTCTGAGATGGTGTAAGCGTTTTTTTGGCTAGCTACGTTTAACGTGTCGCCCATGCCTGAACCGACGCTTGCATACCATGGTTCTGTCGAGGTTTCGTTGTAGTTGTATCCTGCTTCGCTCCAGAGGCTCTTCTCTTTCGTATGCGTACCAGAGTTGTCTCCTCTTGAGACCCAAATTTTGGTTACGCCTGATTGGTCAGCCAAGCTTTCTCCGTAAGCGACTATGGCTTTCAAGGCGTCGTTTGCGGTTTTTCCTTCAATTCCTGCCGGGTCAGCTTCGGGTCCTACGATGGTGAAGAAGTTGTACGCAATTACTTTTCTGTTTACGCCCCAGCCTTCTTCTAGGAAGGTTTTTTCGAGTGATGGGGCGTGGACGAGGACAACGTCAGCATCTCCATTCTCAGCGACTTGGATTGTTGCACCTGTTCCTAGGCTTATTATGTTGATGTCTACGGGGTGGTTTGCTTCGTAGTTTGCTTCGATTTCGTCGAGTAGTCCTGTGTCGTAGAGGCTTGTTGTTGTGGCGATTATTAGCCTGCGCTTAGCGAAGTAGTTGAGGTAGGTGAATGTTCCTGCGACCACAGTCGCGGTTGCTAATACGGCTACCATTAGGAGTTTTTGCCATATTTGCATTTTCAAACACCCGTTATGCGTTCCCATTCATATCGGATAAACTTATAAACATTACGCGAACCTAATTCTAGACAAGATGCTTACCAAAAACAACCATAAACCCTTAGGGAAAATTTGGATAGAATACCAAGGAAAACCCATAGTTGGGAAAGGCGGAGCAGAAATCCTCAGAGTAATAGACACTGAGCAGTCGCTTTCAAAGGCGGCTGAAAACCTTGGCATGTCCTACCGTTACGTTTGGAATTATGTCCAAAAGATTCAGAGTGTGCTCGGGGAAAAGGTCGTAGACACGTTTAAGGGCGGCAAAACTGGAGGCGGAGGTGCAAAGCTGACGGACGTTGGCAAGGCATTGCTCGTTGAGTACACGCGGTTGGAGGGTTGTTTGAGTGAGTTTCTATCTTGCTCGAAGTATTCGGAGGTGAATGGTTTGAAGTTGAGTGCGAGGAATCAGTTGAAAGGGAAAGTTGTGGCGGTGGAGAAAGGCGTCATCACGGCGAAAGTTAAGATAGAGGTTAATGTTCCTGCAACAGTTACTGCGGTAATCACGAAGGAAGCAGTTGAGGATTTGGATTTGAAAGTCGGCGATAAAGTTGCAGCAATCATAAAGTCAACTGAGATAATGATTGCCAAGTAAGAAGTTTGACTACTCTACCACGTAGCGGTAAGCTACGTGTACGCCAGCTGTGGAGCTTTTTCTTATTATTCTGAGTATTTCGCCTGGTTTTGCGCCTATGGCTTTGACAGCTGGGTCGGTTGATTTCACCTGCGGCATCTGATACGGTTTAATCTTGTACTGAGCTAGGAGCTGGTTTTGTTCCTTCTCAGTGAGGATTTCGTGTCTCGGAACCAGTGCATGCTCGAAAATATCGAAGACTGGGAACGATTTGGGCAGGAGTTCTACGTTCTTCTTTTTTGCGGCTAGCTTGACGGCGTGAGTGTAGCGTCCTTCGGTAACTACGAGTGCACGTTCGATTTCTTTTTCCTTCATAAGCTTGTAGAGTGTGTTCATGGCGACGATGCCGACGGTGGCTTGGTTGAGAATGCACCAGACGATGGCTTTCTCTTTATCCTCGGGAATGTTGATGATATAGGCGAATGCTCCTTCGTGCTTCTCTTTCTCAATAAGCTTATACTTTCTAAGTTTTATGAGGACTTCTGCCTTGCGTTCTTCGACTGATTCCCCTTTAACGCTCACAATACAAACCTCGATGAATGGAATACTCGAATCCTAAACAAACCCTTAACCCTTAAACTTTATGGTCTCGCCAAATGGTTGCTGCCGATTGCCGTTGATTGCCACGCTTTACTTTCAGTTGCGTGGTGACCCCTGCCCTGTTAGGTTCGGGGAAGACTCCCCTCTCGGTTTACTCAAGAGATTCCCCAAACTCAAACGCGTAGCTTAAAAGTTTGATTATTCACGCAGTCTTAATTTCAGCGGTGAAGAAGCAATACTTCTGGTTAGGACACTTGTTTCAGCGCTTCTTCAAGATCTTTAAAATGCTTCACGATTGCGTCTGAGTGAACCACTATCCACGGGCTTAGGCAATCCATTTCTGAAACAACAACTATTTTTTTGCCCTTTCGCTTCGCATAAAATAGCTCCATGCATGCGCCTGCAGACAGCTTCGGCAAGTAAACAACCATTAAGTCGCATCTTTCCGCGTCGTCTAAATCTCGCTGAACGAAATCAGTTGGCACGCATTTCGTCCACCAGCACGCTTCATCGCCTCTATAAAGTACTTTTTCGCGACGCCACGGGTCAATCACTTCGAAGCCTAAACGTGTGCAGGTTTCCGTGATGGTTTTCCTGTAGCCTTGATCGTTTTCCATGCCGAGAATGGGACCCGAAATGAACACTTTCTTCTTCATGACTGAACCAACGCTTTAAGCCTTAAATGCTTAATATTCTTTCTCTGAAACTCAACAGCCTGCACGCGGCACGCCAAGAAGCTCCATCATCTTCATCGGGCTATTTGTGGGAGGCAGGCAAGTCTGGCCACGGCACACGTACGCGGTTGCTTTGCCGTCGATTTGCTCATAGCCTAAACTGGCTTTGCGAGCAGGCTTCAACGAAACCACCATGTTCGGCACGTAATTCGCCCTTAACGCTTTGAGCATGTCTAACATTTTTTCCTCGTTTAGGTCGCCGACTAAGGTAACGTTATACGCTGGTCCAACAGTGAAATCAATGCCGAGAAGCAGGAAAGTGTGGGCAGACGGCGACTCCTTAACCTCGGCGGAAAACGTCCTGCTCAAGCGGTTTCCCATCTCCTCGTAACCGGTGTTTTCGCTCAAACGCGCCAAACGCAGCAAGTTAAGCAGAGCCATTGAGTTGCCCGAGGGCAAAGCGCCATCATAGATCTCTTTCCGTTTAGCCACGACATCCGCTGAGCCTTTGGCGGTGAAGAAAAAGCCTCCATCCTTCTCATCCCAGAACCGCGCTATCATCGCATTCGTCAACTCCAGCGCACTCTGTAGAAATCTTTCGTCAAAGCTTGCCTCGTAGATTTCGGTTAATCCGAACGCGAGAAAAGCGTAATCGTCAAGAAATCCCTGAACTGCTTTCTCGCCTTTAATGTAGCGGTGGTTTAAGGTTCCGTTTTTGTCTTTCATTCTTTCCAAAAGGAAATCAGCGGCTTTAACCGCAGCCTGCAAGTATTTCTTCTCGCCGAACACTTGGCTTGCTCTCGCCAACGCGGCAATCATCAAACCGTTCCAATCAGTTAAGATTTTATTGTCCTTAGCCGGATGGACGCGCTTCTCCCTGGCCTTGAAAAGACCTTTTTGGATTATGCCTAATCGCGGAATCAACGCCTCTACTGTCAACTGAAGTTCCGACGCTAAATCATCCAGAGGCTTCGCCAAATGAAGAATGTTCTTGCCGCTGCGTCCAACTCCAGGCTCGTCAAAGTTGCCGCGGGTTTCGACCGCGAAAAGTTTCACCGCCAAGTCAGCATCCTCACGCGTTAGTGCGCCACGGATTTCTTGTTCTGTCCAGAGGTAGAATTTGCCCTCTTCGCCTTCGCTATCTGCGTCTTCGGCAGAGTAGAAAACGCCTTCAGGTGACGCCAAGTCTATCATCACATACTCCAAAACTTCTTTAGCTGTTACCTTGAATTTGCCCGCTCCAGTAGCTAGGTACGCTTCCAAGTAAGCGAGCGCGAGTAATGCCTGGTCGTAAAGCATCTTCTCGAAATGCGGCACGAGCCACTCAGCGTCTGTGCTGTAGCGGTGGAACCCTAAGCCAACTTGGTCGAATAGCCCGCCGAGGCGCATGAAACGAAGAGTCTTCTCAACCATCATAAGCGCGTTTTTTTCAGTAGTTCGGTTCCAGTACCTGAGAAGGAAAAGCAGGTTGTGCGGACTTGGAAACTTAGGTGCGCCACCGAAACCGCCGTGTTCCGCGTCAATCCTCTGTGCGAGTTTTTCGTATGCATCGTCCAAGACGTCTTTCCCAAGCGCCTCCTCGGGCAGGCGATTCTCGAATGCTTCAATCCTCAGCTTAATGTCCTCACCAACCTTTTCTAGTTCACCCCTGCGCGTCCGCCAAACCTCGCGAACCTGCGGAACAAGATCCATCATTCCCGCAATGCCGAACTTACTGTGCTTCGGGATATAGCTGGCGACGAAGAATGGGTTCTT
>DATEAU010000090.1:0-4328 GCA_035288165.1 Bathyarchaeia archaeon | reverse complement strand
TCACCAGGCGAACCCGGCTAGGCTCGGGAGAGAGCAACCTAAGTTTGGACGTTCAGCGCTCAAGGGAGTGCGGGTAATAGGCTAGGGCTTGAGGGCTCTTGGCGGAGTCTAGGCGTCAAACCTCTGTGGCCCACTGCTATTTCATCGGAAAAATCGATGCTATCGTATTCTGCTCGACAGCCAATGCGAAGAACCACGATAAACACATTAAACGCTACCACAGTGAAAACCTCAACTCCACCAAACGGCTTTTATGCCAACCCAACTGTGGACCAACATTCGACTCTTCATAACAGGGGGGCTATAGTTTTCCCGAGCACAACAGTACGAACTAAGTTGAACTTTGAAAAATGAAAAAAAGGGTTTGGGAAGATATGTTTAGATTTTCTTCTTTTCTAAGACGTTCCTGAAGCTTTTGCCGCAACATTCGTACAATCCGATGGTGAGTTGTGTGCGTTTGCCTTTTTTGTCAGGTTTGCCAGCCATCTTCCAGGTTTTCTTCGCGGTTTTAACGTCTTTTCCGCATTTGGGGCATTTTGCCATTTATCTTAACCTCTGTACATGGATACGTATGTATGTACATAAAACGTTTTCGATCAGTTACCTGTAAAAAACTGAAAGCGCCTCAGGAATTGCCTATTTTCTCAGGTTTAACATCAAAAAATTCGGCGAACCAGAAGTTGAAGCGGGCAAAAAACTGCGAAACTTAACGCTTAAATAACCTCAACCATCACGTTCAAAGAGGAAACCGCAATGAGCAAACCACAGCACGCTTTACATTTTTTCAACACGCTAACCAGACAAAAAGAAAACTTCAAACCAATCACAAAAAACGAAGTGCGCATGTACACTTGTGGACCCACAGTTTACGATTACGCACACATAGGCAACTTCCGAGCTTTCCTCTTCGAAGACTTACTCAAACGGTGGCTCAAATATCGAGGCTACAAAGTCACACACGTCATGAACTTGACTGATGTGGATGATAAAACCATAAAAGGTTCACAGACCCAGCACATTCCGCTCAAGCAGTACACTGAATTCTATGCGAAAGCCTTCTTCGAAGACGCAGCAATCCTAAACATCGAACCAGCCGATTACTATCCAAGAGCAACCGAGCACATTCAGGAAATGGTGTCGCTTATACAGACGCTGTTGGCGAAAAGTTACGCTTACAAAGGCGAAGACGGCTCAATCTACTTCGCCATAAACAAATTCCCGAATTACGGGAAGCTCTCAAAAATAAAACCCCGAGACCTCAAAACAGGAACACGAGTAAAAGTTGATGAGTACGCTAAAGAAGAAGCCCAAGACTTCGCCCTGTGGAAAGCGTACACACCCGAAGACGGCGAAGTGTTCTGGGAAACGCCGCTTGGAAAGGGAAGACCAGGATGGCACGTTGAATGTTCTGCGATGAGCATGAAATACTTGGGCGAAACCTTCGACATTCACTGTGGAGGAATCGACAACATGTTCCCACACCACGAGAACGAGATAGCGCAGAGTGAAGCCGCAACGGGAAAACAGTTCGTGATTTACTGGCTGCATAACGAGCATTTGCAGGTTGAAGGACAAAAAATGGCGAAGCGCTTCGGCAACTTTTACACACTTCGTGATTTGCTAGCGAAAAACTGCGACCCCAAAGTCATTCGCTACCTGCTGCTATCTACGCATTATAGGCAGCAGTTCAACTTCACGTTTGAAGGTTTGGAAGCTGCGAAAGGCGCCATCGAACGCTTAACCAATCTCATGCGACGACTAAAGGACTCGAATGGAAAAGGCAACGGAGAAAAAATCAGCCAGCTAATCGACAAAGTCCAAAGGTGTTTTGGCGAAGCCATGGATGATGACCTGAACATAAGCGTAGCTCTTGCATCGCTGTTTGACTTCGTAAGAGACGTGAACAACCTGCTTGACAACAACGAATTAAGCAAAGCTGAAGCCGAAAAAGTCCACGCGTTACTGACAAATTTTGACAATGTACTTGGTGTTGTCGGCAATGTTGAAGTGGAAACACTGCCTCAGGAAGGCGCATTACTAATCGAAAAGCGGGAGCAAGCGCGCAAAGCCAAGGACTGGAAAACTGCTGACGAAATCAGGCAACAACTTAAAGCCCTGGGAATTGTGGTTGAGGATACTGCTCAGGGTGTTAGGTGGAGAAGAGAAAAAGCTTAGAATATAATGCTTTTACCGTGCAGGTTCCAATCGTCAGTGGCGTATTTTTCCTTGCACAGTTTCTGTGCAAGTTCCATTTCGTAATTGGTTAGTTCTCCTTCAGCTGGTTGCAGGGTTAACGCGTTTTTGAATCCTACTGCTAAGGCGTTTGCCGCTGTTTCCGCTGACACAGCGTGTCCTAACTCGTTTTTCACGGAAGTTATTCGGTTTTTTGCCACGTTGATGACTTCCATGCAGGTTTTCGCCCAAGGCACACGGATAACAGTGAACATCTTCTCCAGATCAACGTCCAAGAGCAGCGTTCCGTGTTGGAGGATGGTGTCGCGTTTGCGGATTTGTGCGCTGCCTGAAATTTTCTTGCCTTTCACGGTTAGGTTTGGGCAGTTTTTCTCGTCGCCTTCATTGAAGTCTGATGTTATGCCTAAAATTCTGAGGGCATCTTTTATCCCTGAGTTAACTTTATCGTAAACAGCCAGGTTGTCTTTTGCGTTTATATCGCTTGTTTTGGCGATTAAGCCATACGTTACTTCGCCTCTGGAATCATGGAAAACTGTGCCACCACCACTAATCCTTCTGACAACGTTTACGCCGAGCTTGCGGCAATTATCCAAATGAACTTCATTTTCGAGTTGCTGGTTTTTCCCGATTGAAACAGCAGCTGGATTCCACATGTAAAGCCTCAAAGTATTCGGGGCTTTGCCGATTGTGCGTGCAGTCAGGATTGCTTCATCAATAGCCATATTCATGAATGCGTTGTGGGTTTCAGGTTTCAGTAGTCTCAGAGATTCCATGCAGTTCAAGCCCTGTTAAAAAGAGACTTCAAGTTGGTTAAAAACTATTACGCTATGTTTAGCTTGTACTTTTGTGCGATTTTTTTCTATAGCCCCTTATTTAAAAGAACCTAGTTGAAGCACCTTCGTGAAATCATGTTGTATCTTAGTCTTAGGCTTTTTTAAAAGGTCGGGTTACGTTTTCTATTTTTTCGCCTACGACTTCAATGTCGTTCATGTTGCCTAGCCCTTTCTCGTTCGCTCTGCGGATATGCTTTATTTTGTTCGGGTCGAAGCCTATGATTCGGCTTGCGGTGGCGTCTGTCGCCACCGCGTCTGTGCCTGCAACTATGAGGTCCATCTTGACAGGGGTGCCGTCGACTGGCCCGCGACCTTCCATTCCAACGAAACCGTCAATGACTGTTAAAGCTGGTTTCAGTACAGTGTTGATGTCGACGACTACGTTGCTTATGCCTTTCGCGTGGAATTTGCCTTTGAATTTGTCAGGAAGAAGACCGAACATGTTCTTCATTCCCAAAGTGACGGTTGTAGCCATGTGTGTCTTGAGTTTCGCGGCGCTTATGATAGCGGATTCGGTGACGATTCGCGGAACTTTCACGTTTTTCATTGTTTCTCCGTTTGGAATCATGAGCGTAACTTTGTCTTTTTGATGTCTCAGGTTGAGGAATTCGACGCCGTTGCGCTCGCACATCTCCTTCATACCCGTGGCCACATATGCTTTGTCGGCGTTGGTCATCGTCGCGTCTGATTCAACGACGTAAACCTTAACAGGTAAACCTGACAGCTTCTTTACTATCGCCTCAACAACTATTGGGTCGGTGGTTGCGCCCGTATCCCATGTTTTTTCGCAGATGAAGTTGATTTTGATGAGAACTGTGTCTCGACCCGCAAGAGCCTTCTTGAAATCTATAAGATCCAGTGCTTTGAAGACGGGTTCGTGTCCGCGCTCGCCCTTGACGACAGCGACTTTTGAAGTCATTGTGGTTTCCAGCTTAGAGCGAAAGCTCCGCCGATTATTCCCAGCAAAGCGCCGACGAACCAGCCGCCCATACTAATTAGGCTTATCGCGGAGAAAACAAGTATCAACGCCCCCCACGCCGAATGCTCTGTTGGACGCGCCTTAAGCATCAAAGCACTAATCACGACAACTATGCCGCATACTAAGCCCACCACTGAGAAAGCTGTCATGTACGAGTTTGAGAAACCGAAGTTTCCCGTCATTCCGTGATATCCGCCCATCATGCCCCAGTACGACCCGAACGCTGAGCTGCCGAGTGCATACCAGACAATATTGACTAGGCTTCCAACGAGAATGATTAGCCCACCTATCAGGGACAAGATGAATGAAATTGAAGGTTTCTG
>DATEAU010000089.1:0-2509 GCA_035288165.1 Bathyarchaeia archaeon | reverse complement strand
GTATCCGCGTACCCGAAGAAGTCCATGTAACAATAGAACTAATCTAAACTTCAACAGGCATTTTATTGCAAAACGTAGGTAACAGCAGTCAACGCTGCGCTTGCTGCGAAAGCTGCACCCCATACTTTCTTGTCCCAGCTGAAGATTTTGAAGCCATCGAAAATCCCGAATGGAATCAGGTTAAAAACAGCCATAAACCCGTTTAAGAAAGCACCTAAAAAGAACACCCAGGAAAAAGCGCTCTTTGAAAACGCCAAGCCCACACCCAGAAGAACAGACGACAAGACTATGTTCGTAACTGGTCCTGCCAAAGAAATCTTGCCCATCTCCTCTTTTCGCGCAGAACCAGAAATCATAACTGCTCCAGGAGAAATTATCTTGAACAACGGCGAAATAATCGAAATTGAAGTCAAAATAGCGCCCCACATCGTCAACCGAAACTCAGCCCACAAACCTCGCCTTTGAGCAGTCACTTTATGTGCAACCTCGTGCGCAAAAAAAGACGCTGTCAGAATAAACGCAAAAACAGTTAACCCAACAATTATGGCTTCAAACGGTTCCCTTAGGAAAAGCACTGAAGACAAGCCAATGCCCATAACGAGCAATCCCGCAAACGTTAAATGTTTAAGCTCTTTCGGACTGAAATAAACTCGTCCTTTCACTTGCCGAGCCTGTCCAACCGAAACCGTGTGCTCATAGGATTTTGGCGTATGCAACACAGCTATTTCTTCCTGTTTTGAAGCTCGGGCAAGCTCCAGCTTCGGGCAATCGTGATTCTCCGGCAACCGGTGCGCAGTGCAGAACTGCTCGCCGCAGTATGGACATTGGAAAGGAAGAAACGTTTCCTGCCCGCATTTCTGACAACTCATTATTTTCTGCGCTCTCCATGCTAAAACACGCATAATCGTTTATACATTTCTCTCAAAAAACGAAAAACAGCATATAAGCACCCCATGCGAGAACAAAGCAAGAAACCAAAAACCTATGCATCTATTTTTTGATGTTTGCTCTATTGCTCTTGAGATAGACCCCCTCCCTTTTATAAAGGCTAGAATGAAGGTTGCTGTGAAAGAGTTTGCTCAGGTTGGTCCTTCGCTTCGATGTTCAACGAGACAACTTAAATTGGCTTAAAGCTGTAAATAATATTTAAACCAGTAGCTCCAAGTCTAAACCCACCACACAGAGAATCAATTTAGGAGAATAACAACAGCGTGAAAGCCTTCAGTTTCGTCCACGCATCCGACCTGCACCTAGGCTATGCCCAGTACGGTTTAGAGGCGAGAAGGCAGGATTTCGACAACGCCTTCACCGAACTCGTGGACAAGACGATTGAGTTGAAACCCGAATTCATGATAATCGCGGGCGACCTTTTCCATCATGCTCGTCCCTCGAACACGACGTTGGAGAACGCCATAAGAAACTTTAGGCGACTTAGAGATGCGGAAATCCCGGTTTTGACGGTTGACGGCAGCCACGACAGCGCGCCGAACATGATAACGGGCACGATTCTCACTCCGCTGGACAGCGCAGGCTTAATCATCCATCTGCCAAGGCATGAGGGCGCCTGCTGGCGGAAACCTGGCGCGTGTTACGTGTATGGAATTCCCAACTTCCGTAGTCGACGCCGAACCGACGAAGCACTACCGGCTTTCTTGGCGGAGAAGCCGCCCACGCCCGACCAGTCGATCGTGAACGTTTTCGTTCTGCACGGCGCCGTTGACCTGCCGAGCGTGAAGCCGCCTTACATCGAAGCCGAAATCTCGCCCGAACTCATCCCCGACGGCTTCAACTACTACGCGGCTGGACACGTACACGACGGCTACATGGGCAAGTTCAAAACCGGCTTGCTTGTCTACAGCGGCTGCACTGAAACCGTGAGCTACGACGAAGCTAAACTAAAGAAGGGCTTCATGCACGTAACGGTGGATGAGAAGGGCAAGGTTTCACCCAGTTTCGTTGAGTTGGCGTCTCCGAGGAAGTTCGTGGTGATTGAACAGGAATTCTCAGGCATGAACTCCGCAAAAATCACCGAATTCGCCGTTCAAATGGTCAAAAGCGCAGATGAAGAAGGCGTCGTGATAATTCCCGTGTTGCAGGGCGTGCTGCCCGCGGAAGCTAGCAGAGGCGAAGTGGATATCTCCAAGGTTAGAGCCGCCGCCGAGAAAGCATTGCTGGTTCACCCAGTCGTTTTGCTTCGTGAGAGTGCAGTCTCAGACGAGATTGTACGATCGATTTTTGAGAGCGAATTTAAGGATTTGAAGACGAAAGCTTACGAGTTTTTCCTCCAACTCTTCAACGAAAGGTACAGCCGTGAAGAAGCGGATAGGATAGCGCGGTCCGCCCTCAGCCTTATCGAGCCGTTGACGAAGCGGCAGGAGGAGAAGGTGAAGCAAACCATCGAGGAGCTGCTGAAATGAGGGTTGAAGTGGTCAAGCTCGAGAACATCCGCTCCCACTTAAAATCCACCGTGCCCTTCACGCGGGGATTCAACTGCTTGGTGGGCGCGTTG
>DATEAU010000088.1:0-8076 GCA_035288165.1 Bathyarchaeia archaeon | reverse complement strand
TACATGCAAGCTCTTATGGACGAATCCAAAGCATCACTTGAACAAGCAATCCAGAGGATGCACCTGATCTCTCAGTCAATGTGCGAAGACACCTTCACCGCATTAAAGAACAATAACCTTGAGTTGGCGAAAGCCGTGTTCTCAATGGACGACGACGTAGATCACTTCACTTTCTTTATACTTCGACTCCTTAGGAACGCCGCACAAAACCCTGTCTTGGCAAACGAACTTCGCGTAGACCCTTTAGATTGCATGGACCATGAAACATTGGTCTATTCGATGGAACACGCCGCAGACTATGCGGCAGACGTGGCACGACATATGATAATGTTAGATGGGACTAAAGAAGAAATGCCTAACGACATTTGCGAGCTTATGCTCATAGCAGGAACCCTCGCCATAGAGTCATACGCCAAAGCGGTCAACACTTTCTTCTCCAAAGATGTCCCAGTCGCGGTTGAAATCTTGAAAAACCAACAACGAATTGATGTGCTTGACCAAGAAATCGCCTCAAAAGCGTTCACAGGTAAACAGAAAAACGCGCAGTTAGTCTGCGCCATATGCTCTATGCGCGATAATATAAAAAGAATCGCGGATTGCGCGGCTGACATTGCAGAGATTGCCATAAACCGCGCATTTAAGTTTTCTACTTAGAGCCTTTGGAAGCTGGGTAGCTTAACGTCAGGATCATCTTAGCTGAGAGTAGGTCTTTCTCCAATAGTTTCCGAGCCATTGGCAATGCAACATTGTAGTTGTACACGTCTTTTCCTGGGGTTCGAGCTTCGCGGAGAATCTCTTTCTCCAGCTTATGTTTCAACTCGCCTACGGCGAGCGCTCCGATGGTGAAGATTCCTGGCATCATCTCTCTCATGTCATCTTTCAGCTCGATTCCTTCGATTCCGAGTGGCGGGACGGCGTTTATGTCGAGCAGTACTTTCATGTGTTTGACTTCGTTCAGCATCTCTTTCTCGATTATTCGGACGCCTCTCACACCAGCGCACATGATTATGTCGGCTTTCTTGATGATTTCGATTTTTGATGCGGCTGTTGGCGCGAATATGCCTTGAACTTGCACTCCATGGTCTTTGGCGAGAAGTTTCGCGATGCCTTCAGCGTGTTCTTTTCCGTCAACGCGTTTCGGATTCAGGCTGGCAATCATGACGTTGCAGCCCATCTTTGCTAAGAGCACCGCTGCGATTTGTCCGACGGCTCCTGTTCCCATGATTGCGCATGTTTTGTCTTTCAGTTCTCCGAGCTTGTTCGATAAGAGGGCGTTCTCGGTTTTGGCAACCATGGCGGCGGCAGTCGTGTATGCTCCAGCAGGGTCGATGATTATGTTTCCTTTGAAGGGTGGGAACATCGCGTTCTTTATGGCTTCTAAGACTTCTTCGGCTTTTTCAGCGTTTTTTCCTCCGATCATGAAAACAGTGTTCTTGGCGCCTTTTGGCCCTCTGGAAAGCAGAGCATCTAATGCCACTGTTTTGCTGTCTTCGGCTGTAACGTTTTCGTATGGGATAACCGCGTTGTATCCAGCATCGTAAGCCATGCAAATGTCAAAAGGGCTGGCTTTCGGATCCGTGTCCAAGTAGAATAGCAGGCTGGGCGGGTTTTCGCCACTTTTACCGATGACGGGTTTTACCTGGACTTGGATGGATTGTAGCCAGTTTTCCACCTCGGGAGCGGATGGTACTTCGGCAGTCGCCGAAATGACTTTCTTAGAGAGTTTTGCAACTTCGACTTTGACGTTCAATGGTTCCAGGAGCTGCTTGATTCCAGCGACATGGTTTGGGCTGCTTATGTGGAGGCAAGTGATTTCTTCTTTTCCTTCGATTTCGCTGGCGTGAGTCATGATACCCATCGCCATCCAGCTTTCTCTGACTGAGAAGTTTACTTCTCCTTCCTGTTCTTCTATCTCAGCCTGTAAGCCTTGGCCATAGGCGATTAGGTATTCTTTTTCCATCGACTCGTCTTTGGCACCCTGTTTGGATAGGGCGTCCAGAGTCTTCAATGCCCCATTTCTCAGTTCAACTTTCCTGTCTATGGCGGTCGCGAGGTAGTTTTTGGCATTCTCGTCGATGTCTACGGGGAAGAAGGGAATTTTGGCTTTTTGGAAGACTTCGGCTGAGACATTTGTTTCGTAAAACTCTTTCTGGGAACGAATGCCTAACTCTTCGGTGGCGTAGTCCAAGTGGACTTTGCCAGCGACGGCTTCTAGGAACTTGTAGAAGCCTATGGATGGTTTGAAAAGCGCGCTCAGAGGATTATGGGTCGGCTCGGTTAGTTGAAATGGTTCGTTGTACTCTTTTTCAACGATTAGAACGTTAAGTTTCTTCTTTGCTAATGGTTTTAGTTCGAGGGTTTCCATTTTTGATTACCTCGCTTGACAAGTAAGGCGCCAAAAAATATATACTTAGCCGAAGTACCTTATTAACAAATATATATGGTATATACAAATAATAGAAAATTATATTAATTAGCTTCCGACGCCGCTTTGCTCCTTCGGTTCTTCAAAAACAGGGTCAAGAAACAGTTTAGTCTTGTTTTTGAGCCTGCCGTCTTTTGCGTGGGGTTTCCTCACAACGCTGTCGTTGTATTTTTCAATCTCGCGTGCTTCTTCTGCTAGTCGGGCTGCTGTTTGAGCAATTTCGTGAGCAGAGGCAACTAAGGGAATGTATTTTAAGCTTTCTTTTTCCACGAAGCATGCCAACGCGTTTATGTCGGCCACTTTTTCTGCTAGCGCGTAAGCTGCCATGGCTTTGGCTCTTGCGTACGGGTTGCTCAGCACCGAGTTGTCGCGGATGACGGTTATGTCTATTACCAGTTTTGGCAGAATCGGAGCTTGTCCTGCCTCGATCGCATAGATTGCTTTGTCGATTTCTTGCTGAACAATCCTGTAAACGCCAGTGATTGCGAGCACTTTACTGATGTTTGAGTTGAAGACCGCCATCTCCGTCGGATCCAAGAACTCCTTTCTGGCACCGATGAGCGGGTCGCCAGTGACTATAATGTAGCCTAACCCTTGTTTTTCAAGGTCCGCCTTTACCCGTTTCCCAGGTGCGTCGGTGATGACGATTCCAGGTTTTCCACTGCTTGCAAAGGTTTCTCTTGCTTTAGCTGGACCGGGCAAAGCCGTGTTAGGAGAGATTACCACGAAAAGGTCAGAGTTAAACTCCAGCATTTTGGGAAGGGCTTCCTCAACGTCCTCAAGAGCCATCTTGGAGCCAGTGGTTACCGTTCGGACTTTGATGTCCTTTCGGTCAGCCAATTCGTCAAGTAGGAGTTCAAGTAAAGGTGATGTTCCAATATTGCCACATTTGAAAATTCCAATCTTTTTGAATTGTATCTCTGTCAAGTTATATCGACTCTCAATTTCATACGTGGCATGTGCTTTTAAGATTTATTATAACTCCGCCTTATTTCATCATAAAGAAGACAGTTCTGCTCCTCGAATTGAGATGCGAAAAAGTGTCAACTCCGAGATAATCTTAATATATATACGCATATATATTATAAATACAGAAAGAGAAGGTTTTACCATGGAAAACTTTGAGGCACTACAGAGCATAGATAATTTTTGCAAAGTGTTAGTCAAGAAAACGACGATAGACACACCTAAAGCAAGCAATAGGATAGAAGTTGAGCCTTTGAAGAGCATTTTTGCGTTAAGTAATATTGTGCAGCCCGAAATTGAAGAACCCTTAGTCGATGTCTTCGACGAGGAAGACCACATCAGAATCTTGGTGCAATGTCGCTGTCGAGAACAGCAAGTAACTTTCCACCCGAGCACAGACGGAATCACAATTTGCAGAGAAGAACGCCGCAAGGAAAAAGGCGGTCAAGAAACGTGCAGCGACGTTTGCAGAAAGCTAAGCCTTAGAACAGATGAATTACAGTTGGATAACATGGAGTTCGTGATTGCTAAGTGCAATAACAATAACACTCTTGAAGCAATGATTCCGAAAATAAAGAAATAAACATAATGCTTTACCTGCAGGTATAGCGAATTTAATTCTTGTCTTTAATGTCTCCATAAGACTCGCAGTGGAAATAGCCAATTTTGCCCCATTACTCAGTTACTACTAGCAGGGGCACCGTATAGCGCAGAAAACGTGCGGTTTTAGGTTGCTGCGTTATTGTCTGGTTCGAGGAAAATGAAATGTCTTGAACTGATTAAGCGAACTGGTAGAGTGGTAGCATATGGCAGCAACATTTCCGCTTTTAAAAAAGGGGGCTATAGACAAAAATCGCACAATAGACAACAACCGCACCACAATTGTTTAATAACTATATTCTCTGAATTGTAGCCATAAACCCTAAGAAGGTACAGTTATGTCGCTCTCAGAGAACTTAGAGAAACTCTCAAACGCTTGTGGTGTCGCAGGACGCGAAGAAGAAGTCAGAAACCTCATGATAAAACTCATGAAACCCTATGCAGACCAAGTTAAAATTGACAAGCTAGAAAACGTAATCGCCATAAAAAAAGGAAAGAAAAACGCTCCCAAAGTCATGCTTGCAGCCCACATGGACGAAATCGGCTTAATGGTAAAAACCATCAACAAAGAAGGCTTCCTCCAATTCGCAAAAATGGGCGGAATCGACGACCGCATTCTCATCGCCCAAAAAGTCACAGTAAACACCGCAAACGGACCACTTCAAGGAATAATCGGCTCCAAACCACCTCATATTCAAAAAGAAGAAGAACGCAAGAAAATCGTAGCCTATGACGAACTTTTCATCGACATCGGCGCAGAAAACAAAGAAGATGCAGCCAAGATGGGAATAAAGGTTGGTGACCCAGTAACTTTCGACACGAAATACGCGAAAGTCACAGAAGACACCGCGATAGGCAAAGCCTTTGACGACCGCATAGGCTGCGCAACTGTGATTGAAATACTGAAACTCTTGGAAAAAACAAAAACAGACTGCACCGTCTATGCTGTCGGAACGGTTCAAGAAGAACTCGGTTTACGAGGCGCAGCAACAGCAGCCTTCGGTGTAGACCCAGACGTTGGCATAGCACTTGACGTGACTATTGCAGGCGATGTCCCTGGCGTGAGAGAATTCGACACAACAGTCAAGATGGGTAAAGGTCCAGCACTAACTGTTTCAGATTCAGGGCTGATAACTCACCCGAAAGTCCTGAGATTACTCCTTGACGCGGCTGAAGAGGAAAAAATCGCCATCCAACTTGAAACTGGATTAATGGGTTCCACGGACGCAGCACGAATATCGCTGACTAGGCAAGGAGTTCCAAGCGGCACCATATCCATCGGAACACGTTACATTCACAGTCCAGTTGGCATGCTCAGCCTCAAAGACGCCGAAGAATCTGCTAAACTCACGGTCGCTGCAATTCGAAAAATCCAGAAATCTTTCTAAGCTCACTCCAAAACTTGGAGCCGTAAAGATGGAGAAAACAGGAAAATTCGAGTTCCTCGAACACACGGCAGACATCCTCATCGCAGCGCATGGTCAGAACATGGAAGAAGCTTTTGAAAACGCTGCACTCGCCATGTTTGAAGTAATGACCGATACGACAAAAATTAACCCAAATCAAGAAGACTCAGTTGAAGTTGAAGCGGAAGACGAATACGCGCTTCTGTACAGCTGGCTTGAAGCATTACTCGTGAAGTTCGAAGTAAACGGTTTGCTCTTCTCGAAATTCAAAGTTACCAGTTTACAAGATACTGCCGAAGGCTTTAAACTCAAAGCAGCAGTATGGGGAGAAAAATTCAACGCAGAAAAACACCCGCAGAAAGTCGCTGTCAAAGCAGTAACTTATCACAGAATGGAAATAATAAAAGAAATAGGCAAAGTAACTCTGGAATTTATCCTAGACATCTAGGCAAGCTTAAGTTTTGCTAAATCCTTCATTATCGCTTCTACCATTTTTTCGGGTGGAGTTTCTAAAGCGTCACTGTGGGCAACAACAAATGGAACTTTGGTTTCTCTGAAAATCTGAAGAATCGGTTGCGTCTGCTCCTCATAAACCTGAATCCTCTTCTTTATCACTTCTGGCGTGTCATCTGGACGCTGATAAAGTGGTCCACCACATTTGTCGCAGATTCCTTCGACCTTTGGCTTCAGAAACCGTATGTTGTAAACTGTGCCGCAGTTTCGGCAGATTCTTCGCGTGGATAATCGTTCGATTATTATCCAGTCTGGAACCAGCAGCAGAATTACAACATCTACATTAGTTATCTCGCTCAACATCTTAGCTTGCTCAACTGTTCTCGGATAACCATCCAAGATAAACCCTTTTCCAGCTGGAATCTTGGCTAAGCGCTGCTCCAAAACCTCATTCACAACGTTGTCGGGAACTAGCAATCCTTTCTCCACGTATCCCTTAACCTTCCGTCCCAGCTCTGAATCTTCTTTCATGATTTCCCGAAAGATATCGCCCATAGCAATCACGTCCACTCCGAGCCGCGACTGCAACCTTGAAGCGTACGTGCCCTTTCCTGAACCAGGGGCACCAAAGATAACGGCTATCATTTTCTTATTCCTCATTCAATTTATCGCTAAGAAAAAGAGAACTGTGTAATTAATTTTTGCCATTTCCAACCAGCCAATGAAAATGTTTATCCCGTTTACCGAGAACCTGAATTCACCCAAACAGCGGCGTTGGCAATGCACACAAAACAAATCGGCGAAAATCTGCTCCTCATAGACCTGCAAACAGGCGGATTCAAAAACCTCATCGCCAGCTATCTCCTCAAAGGAAAACAAACCACAATCATCGAAACAGGACCAACTTCCTCAATTCCCAACCTGCTCTCAGCATTAAAAGAATTGAAGGTGAAACCTGAAGAGGTAGCTTATATTGCTGTCTCCCACGTTCACATTGACCACGCCGGTGGCGCAGGAACGCTTCTAAAAAAATTGCCAAACGCCAAAGTAATTGTTCATCCTAAAGGCGCACCGCACCTAGTTGACCCAGAGAAACTCTGGTTGAGTTCACAATCAGTTCTTGGGGACGTGGCAAAAGTTTTCGGCTCACCCGAACCTGTTCCAGAGGACAGAATAATAAACGCTGCCAATGGCATGGAAATTAATGTTGGAGACAACATGAAACTGAAGGTCGTCGAGACCCTTGGGCACGCTTCACACCACCTAAGCTACTACGAGTCGCTGCATGGGGGCGTGTTTCCAGGAGAAGCCGCTGGAATGTACTTAAGCGAGTTTGACACGGTAATTCCCACATCACCACCACCTTTTCATTTTGACGCTGCCTTGGCTTCGCTAAATGCGCTCATCGCGCTTAAGCCCACTGTTTTGTATTACAGTCATTTTGGAAAAGCCCCCAACGCCGCTGAATGGTTGCGAAAACACGCGATTCAGCTCAAGCTATGGATGAACATTGCGAAGGATGCTGTGAGAAAACAGGAAAGTCCAAGCGTCGTTCGTGAACGGATACTTGCCGAAGACGAAAACATGTCTGCAATCGCGGATTTCCTCGAGGCACATCCGATTTATTCCACACTGGTCGAAGAGAGTATACAGGGCTTCATAGAGTCCGCCACCAAAGCTTCAGTTTGATTTTCGCAGTCAAAACGTTTTATATTCAGCCTCCCCTTTTCTTCTTGAGGTTTATGTTCATTGGGTGAAGATGAAGGTCGCCATGCACCTGAGAAAGTTCCTCTGGAAAAAATCGACGACTGCATGTGGCAAATTCCAAAATACAAACCAGGCATGCGCGTTCCAGGAATAGTTTTCGCCAACGAGAGCTTACTAGAAAAGATGAAGACTGATCGAACTCTATGGCAGTGCACCAATGTGGCTCACTTGCCAGGAATCTACAAGCACGCCATAACGTTGCCAGATGGCCATGAGGGTTATGGGTTTCCAATAGGTGGCGTGGCTGCGACAGACTATGATGAAGGCGTGATTAGTCCAGGTGGCGTTGGCTACGACATCAACTGCGGTGTTCGCCTTTTGTCAACAGCGCTTTCGGAACAGGATTTGAGACCTAAGCTGCCTCAGTTGGCTAGTGCCATTTTCGATAATGTTCCTTCTGGATTGGGGAGTTCGCGAAAAGACTTCAGAGTAACTAACGGCGACTTGGAAAGGCTCGTA
>DATEAU010000087.1:0-2886 GCA_035288165.1 Bathyarchaeia archaeon | reverse complement strand
TGTGAAGCCTGTGGCGGCGCTTGTGTCGCTTGGGTTGCCTGGTTGCTTGCCGCGTGATGATGTTGAAGCGATAGCTTCGGGTTTGAATGCTGGCGCGCGTGAATACGGTGCTTACGTTATTGGTGGGGACACAAGTGAGGCTTCGGATTTTGTGATTGCCGTTTTTCTCTTCGGAACCGCAAAACGCGGAAAACTTATGCTGCGTAACGGTGCGAGGGTTGGCGACATTGTGGCGGTTTCGGGGTTTTTCGGAAAGTCCAAGGCTGGCTTGCGTGTTCTGTTGGATGGGTGTAAAGTTTCGGAGGAGTTGCACGAAGTGCTAGTGGGTTCGGTTTTTATGCCGCATGCAAGGTTGAAGGAAGGTTTAGCGCTTGCCTCTTCAGGTGCAGTTTCTGCTTCCATCGATTCTAGTGATGGTTTGGCATGGAGTTTGCATGAGCTGGCACGAATGAGCGGTGTGGGTTTCGTTCTTGACCATGTTCCTGTGGCGGATGAGGTTCGGCGGTTTGCGGAGTTGAATGGGTTGGATGCGTTGGATTTGGCTTTGTATGGTGGTGAAGAGTATGAACTGGTGGTTACGGTTAAGCCTAAGTTGTGGGCGAAGGCGGAATCTGCGGTGGAATCGGTTGGCGGCAAGCTTTTACCAATTGGGAAGGTGATTCGTGGCAAGCATGTGGTTTTGGAGTTGGATGGAAAGAAAAGCTTAATCGAAGCTCGTGGTTGGGAGCATTTCAAAACCAAAACATGAGCGACTATCGGTTTTTTTGGTCGAGCAGGTAATTCAGGATTGTGATGCATGAGGCTGCAAGATACGGTTGTTTACCTAGGCTGATTTTTTCTCCATAGCGCAGGGCGAAGCGTTCGGCGTTTTTGGGCAAGCCAACGTGATCGCCTAGAACGAAGAGCGGTTTCTCTGCGAACTCGAGGGTTTCGACGTTTTTTCCGCCTTCTTCGAGCACATATATGCTGCTGGTTTCGGCTTTGGTTTTCACGAGTGCTTCGAAGCTGGTTCTGTCTGTGGTTATTCCAGGGTGAGGTTTGCGGCTGAGTGTTTTTTTAAGTATGCTTTGCCACGTTTCCATGTCGGTTCGCACGTCATAGAGTTCTGCGCCGTTGATTTGTATGCGAATTGGAGGCGTTGGTGGTCCGTTAAGTATGGCATGGAAGGTGACGTCTCTGCGCAACCCATGCGAAAGAAACAGACCAGCAACTACACATTCATGGACAACATCCAATCTACCAGCATCATGCAAACTAAACCAATGCGAATCCGTTCTGCCCAAACGCGAATACAAGATAAATTCCCGCAAAGCAGTCACAGCTTTGTAGTTGTTGGTTTTGTCTCTTTTAATTTTTCTGTTAGCTCGCTGTACTGTTGTGCGATTTTTTCTTATACCCCCTCTATTTATAGTATCTGCATAGATTTCTGGGGACTTTTCAGAAAAGACGCGAGTATTCTAGTGCTCACGTTTGACTATACTCCCATTATATTAAGAGAAAATTAAACTCCGTTATATCGGAGATGTTTTCCGCTTTGTTAGAATGTCGTGAAGAAATTATGATTAAATGGAATTTGAAAGTAAGAAGTCGTGTTAATGGCGAGTGGGTGAAAACGAAATTCCCAAAAAAGAAGCCAACATTTGGGGTGGGGCGCGGCGCTTGGGCTATCGGCTAGCTTGGTCTAGGCTCTATACTTGGGCTCTATAAATTTATTGAGAGGGACTTATCAAAGGGTCTTTGAAGGTTACGCTTAAGTGTCTCCACGACAACTTGTGCAACTTCAAGATTTCCTGATCGTGAGTGTAAATTAACGGGACTTTGTTTGCCAAGAAGTTTGCGATAATGAGTGCGTCCCTTCCGCCAAGATTGTGCTTAACTGCGAGATCCAGTGCTATCTTGCTGGTCTTTTTGGTTTGATTGTAGAATTCCACGTTAGGATGCTTGAGAAGCATTGACAGTTTTTCGGCGGCTTCTTGTGGAAACCATTCTAGTTGGAAAACCAGAACATGATATGCCTCATGAATTATTGTTGGGTTCAGAGCTGCAGGTTTTTTCGAGGAAAGGTTAACGAGCAAATTGCTTACACATTTATGTTCGGGGTAGGCTGGATCTAAGGCGTAGATTAGTATGTTTGAGTCAAGCCCGATGATCAAACCTTCGTTCTCCAAATTGCCTTCATTTCCTCAGGTGAAAGAAGCTTAGGCTTACCTCTTCTCCTGGGTTTAGATGTGATTACTTTGCGGAATTCTTCCAGAAAATCCGTTTTCTTCCCAGGCACAATAAGGTAGCCTTCTGGAGTCTTCTTAAGCGTAGCTACCTCCCCAATCTGCTCACGAATCTCCGCTGGAATGCAAAGTCGACCCTTCGAATCTATTTTAAGTTGCACTTCTTCCAAATGTTTCCCACAAAAGTAAGTGGGATGAATAACAATTTAAGAATTACGGTAATGGTTTGGAAACAGATTTGCCGTTAGTTTAATTAGTCACGTATTTTTCTGATTTAGATCTTGTCGTCCGCTGTTTTCCTTGTCCTTGCGTTTGCTACGTTTTTTACTAAACGTATATGACGGTGAAGGTTGATTTATGACGGTAAATGCTTGGTGAATCCATTGAGCGATAAGGACCCTAAAACGGAAGATGAGAAGCAGCGGAGAGTCGAGTTTAGTTTCCCTCTTTTGACGGTGCGGACGCAATTATTTACCAGAGTTTTTGATAGGCTTGGTGCTTTTCGCTTTTCACGTTTCGCTTCTTGGGTGGCTCTTGCTATTGTGCCCGTTGTGGCGGGCATTGGGCTTTACTTGGTTATTAACAGTCTTCTTGTTTTGCTGTGGAATCCAGTTGCTGGCGCTGCGGCTCGTGAGGTGGGTCCTGCAGCGTATCTTCTTTT
>DATEAU010000086.1:0-3388 GCA_035288165.1 Bathyarchaeia archaeon | reverse complement strand
CGACAACGAAATCAACCCCGACGTGTTGGGCTACATCTTCGAGAAATACATCAACCAGAAGCAGATGGGAGCTTACTACACAAAAGAGGACATCACTGAATATATAAGCAAAAATACAGTAATTCCGTTTCTCTTTGACGTCGCCCGGCAGAAATGCAAAATCGCGTTTGATGTAGGGGCGCATGGCGATACTCCCGATACATCCGTTTGGCAACTGCTCCAAACCGATCCCGACCGATACATCCACGATGCGGTGAAAAAGGGCGTTGATTTGCCATTGCCTGAAGAGATTGCTGTGGGCTTGAACGATGTCTCCAAACGAACCGAATGGAACAAACCTGCGCCTAACGAGTATGCTTTGCCCACTGAAATTTGGCGCGAGGTCATAGCGCGGCGCAAGCGATACGAAGAAGTCCACACCAAATTGGCAAATGGTGAAATCCAGTCCATTAATGAACTCATTACACATAACCTGAACATCCGCCAGCTCGCCCAGGACGTAATTGAGAACTGCGAGGGTCCAGAACTGCTGCGTGCCTTCTACCATGCGATTGAAAACGTTACCGTACTCGATCCTACCTGTGGTTCCGGGGCGTTTCTCTTCGCTGCCCTGAATATATTAGAGCCGCTTTATGAAGCCTGCCTCGAACGTATGGAAGCGTTTGTTTCCGACCTTGAGCGTTCTGGGGAGAAGCACCGCCCGGAGAAGTTCAGCGATTTTCGAAGGGTTCTTGAGCGTGTAGCACAACACCACAACCGCCGTTACTTCGTCCTCAAGTCCATCATTATCAACAACCTCTTTGGCGTGGACATAATGGAGGAAGCGGTGGAAATCTGCAAACTACGTCTCTTTCTGAAATTAGTTGCACAGGTGGAGCGCATCCAAGACATCGAACCTCTGCCAGACATTGACTTCAACATTCGCGTGGGTAACACGCTGGTCGGATTTGCAAACTTCGATGAAGTTAAGCGCGCAATAACCAGTAAGCTAGATTTCGATAACACAATGGTACGGATTGAGGAGAAAGCACAGGACATTGACCGCCTTTTTGGGCTATTTCGCCAGCAACAGACGGAACTCGGAGGTGAAGTTACCCCTGAAGATAAGCATGAACTTCGCAACCGCCTGAAGGTCCTTGAAGACGAACTAATCGCCACCTTGCCACTGAATATGGTGTAAATGTAGAGGCGCATGACAATTCGCCCACCTACGAGAAATGGCTTTCTTCTCATAAGCCCTTCCACTGGTTCATCGAGTTCTATGGCATCATCAAGAGCGGTGGATTTGACGTGATTATCGGCAATCCGCCGTATGTTTCGGTCCGAAAAGTTGACTACGCACTTCCAGACGCTGAGACAAGCAAATTCTCCGACATCTACGCCCATATTCTTATCCGCACACTCTCGCTGAGCAAAGTGCAAGGCCGCTTGGGAATGATTGTCCCATTGTCGGTGACATTCAGCGAGGACTTTGGTGAGCTTCGCACCGCACTTTGTTCTGCCGGCGTTACCTGGTTTTCCTCTTACGATAACATTCCAGCTGCTGTCTTTGCGGGCGTCAGTCAGCGTTGCACTATTTGGCTTGAGCATCGATCAACTTGCCCCAAGATGTTTGTTAGCCCAATGTACCGTTGGCGTTCAGAATATCGCCAAGCACTAACATCCCGAATTGACTATACACCAGTCAATGGCTTCGCCATCAACTCTTTTGAAATTCCTAAATTAGCCAGCATACTTCAATGTCAGGTGTTGAACGCGTTGAATGGGACCACAAACAAACGCGGCACAACATTCTCGGCGGTAGGGAAAAGTAACAAAACTTGCTTAGGCTTTTCGCAGTCTGCTAGAAACTTCGTGTCAGTTTTCCTTGAGGATCCACCTTGTCTCGACGAAAGGACGCTGAAGCCAGTCAAGCCATCAAAGATTGGCTACATCAACTTAAGAAATCACGATACCGCTGCGGCAGCTCTGTCAATGCTCTCTGGTGAAGTCTACTTTTGGTATTGGCTCACCCGAGGAGACGGCTTTGACATTACTAGTTGGATTGTATCTGACTTTGTCGCATGTGTGAATGCAATCGATAAGCGTACTTTAGCGCTTCTTAGCCGCCTGGGTGATCTTCTCAATATGCGAAGATTCGAGGCTTTGGTGTTCAAGAAGAATGCTGAGAAGTACGTTGGCAACTTTAATTATCGAGGACACTTCCCAATAACAAGGCGGGCTGACCTTTTGCTACTTGCGGGGCTTGGTCTGGGACGCGTCCACGCGATGGACATTTTGGACTACGTCCAACGAGTATTGTCGATAAACGTATATGCTGGTGAGAAGTCTATCCCTGATGAAGTCAAGCGGCAGTTTCCGCCAGCAACCGTTGACGAGAGGGGACAGCGTGCCTTGTTCGAAGAGATCGACCTCGTACTAGCGCAGCACTACGGCTTCACGGACGAGGAGTTGAACTTCATCATCAATTCCGACATCAAATATCGGATGGGGAAAAATACAGAAGAGGATGAAAAGTGAATCCTACAACACTAATATACGATGATACTGAGCTTGCAAGTGGCATTAAAATCGCCATGTATCACCAGCTCGAGGCTGAACAGAAGCGTGATGAGATTGCAGATTTCATATACAAGCGGTTTACAGAGCGTTATACCCACCCCTTAGTGAACATACCAAAAAACAAGAAGCACGGCTTTTGCATCATGGCAGTTTCTTGCCTGATGATAGAAGCTCTTGAGTCTTTCCGACAAGGATGGGCCGAATCTAAAGGGGATAAGAGCAGGTCGGCATTTTGCTACTTCTTCGATAGCAACGATCTTTTTAAGGATTTTCGTGGGCACGCCCAACCATTTTACAAGCATGTCCGCTGTGGGATACTCCATCAAGGAGAAACCACTGGTGGTTGGCGAATCCGTAGAAGTGGACCTCTTTTTGATCCTGAGAGTAAGAAGATTAATGCAACTGTATTTCTGAAACGGCTCAGTCGGTACCTGAAAAACTATTGCGACGCACTTAAATCAGCTGATTGGGACGACGAGGTGTGGATGAATTTAAGGAAGAAGATGAAGGCAATTTGTGATAATTGTAAGACGCCATGAATTGATTGCAGGGCTTTGATGACAAGGAGTTGGATTTCATCATCAATTCCGACGTCAAGTATCGAATGGGCTTGGATAATCTGCAAGGTGAAAAGGGGTGAAATTCAGGCTTTCTAAACTTGCATGGTAGACTCTCCTCATTGCCTCATATATTAAATACAGAATAAGCGAGGTAACTGGATGATGCTGGTCAAAATCGAAGTCTACCACGATGGAGAGTTTTGGTGTGCGCGGGGGATGAGCGAGGACATTTTTACCCAAGGCGAGACCTTAGACAAACTCATAGA
>DATEAU010000085.1:0-4272 GCA_035288165.1 Bathyarchaeia archaeon | reverse complement strand
CTAAGAGCAGAATCATCTCCTCAGAGGTCCTGAAGAGAACCAAGAAAAAACTTCAAGAGAAACTATAAGAAACATCGGTAACTTTACCCAAATATTACGTATAGTCATCTTAGCTTGACTCTCGTTAATGGCTGTCGGCGCAGGACTACACCTATACTTAAAACGCTCATCGCTAACATAGAACGAGAATCTGACAAAATCGAAAAGGGGTTCTCGGTGGCTTCCTAACTTCGTTTAGTCTATTTAAAGAGAGAGGGGGAGTCTCAGGAGAGAAGAGTTGCAAAGCTTATCTTTAACCAACTCAAATAAATTCTCTTTGGAGTGAGAATGAAGTGAAGTATGAGATTAAGTATAAGCCTTCTTACGCGCTGCTCGTGGTAAGTTTAGATCAGGGTGAGACCATCACGGCTGAGGCGGGCGCGATGACGTATATGACGCCGAACATCGAGACTCGCACGCGGAAACGAGAGAAAAGCTTACTCGGCACGTTGGGGCTCTCAATCATCGGCGGACAAAGCTTCTGGGTAAACGATTACACAGCCACGAATGGACCAGCTGAAGCCGCATTCGCCGCTGCGCCCGTTGGAGACGTTGAAACTCTCGAGGTCAAACCTAATCAGGGCTTCGTGATTCAGAAATCCGCTTACATAGCGTCAACGTCTGGAGTGGATTTGGATGTGAAATGGGAAGGGTTTACGCGAGGCTTATTTGGACAAGGCTTATTCATGTTGAAAGCCACGGGCAACGGCAGCTTGTTCATAAACACTTTCGGCGCCATCGACAAACACACCCTAACCGCGGGACAAACGCTCACGGTCGACAACTTCCATCTGGTGGCTTTCAGTGACACCTGCACCTACAGAGTCACACGATTTGGAGGACTAAAAGAAACCCTACTAGGCGGAGAAGGATTGGTCACGCAAATCACGGGACCAGGAGAAGTGCACATACAAACCAAGAACCTAAATGAATTCGTCGAATGGCTCTGGACCCTAATCGAACCCAGAGTGCGCTCAAGAGCACGATGAGCTTAGCGTTCCAGCATAAAGGGCTTCTCACGTTCCACCCGTGCAGGAACCTGGTCCAACAGCATACGCTCCTCAACTTTCCTGCTCAAAACGAACGGCTGAAGCTTCTCAGCCAACTCCAAAGCTGAAGCCAACTTTCCATCACGTTCAGCGTAAATCTCAAACAACACGCTTCCAGCACGCACCGGGTCGCCAAGCTTAGCTTTCAGCACGACGCCGGCACCTTTCTCTTTTGGAGCACCAGCTTCCCGCGCAATTTGAGCAATGCCTTCACAGCTTACGAATAGGATTTTCCCAGACTGTTTCGCTTTGACCTCAGCCACTTTGTCGCCTACGGATATGTCTTCGGGCTTGACTTTCGCTTTGCCTCCTTGGGCGCCGATAATTTCGCGCAGTTTCTTCTCAGCCTTCCCCGAACCAAGAATGGCTTCGGCTTTCTGCCTACCATTTTCAACGCCAACCATCTCAAACAGCACACCTGCAAGGCTTGTGGCTTTCTCTAGAAGATCAGGTGGTCCATTACCTGCTAAGGCGCTTAAGGCTTCTCTGGCTTCAAGTGCAGGTCCAACTGCGCAGCCGAGGGGTTGTTCGCCGAAAGTTAGCGCGCATTGAATGGTTAATCCTAAGCGTTTGCCTAAGTCCACGAAGTCGCTTGCCAACAGGTACGCTTGGGTCATGGTTTTTATTTTTGCTCCGCTTCCCGTTGGGATGTCGATGGCGACGTGTGTGGCTCCGATGGCTTTCTTCTTGCTCATAATCGAAGGCAGCAACAGTGGGTCAATTCCCAACGGGTACTCAACCTGAATGAACAAGTCATCGGCTGGCGCCAGTTCCAAGCTTCCACCCCAAACTAGGCAGCCGTTGGTTTTGTTTACGACTTCTTTTATCTCGTTGATTGGGAGGTTTACGGGGCAGAGGGTTTCCATGCGGTCTGCTGTTCCAGCTGGCGATGTGACTGCGCGGCTGCTGGTTTTGGGTATGGTGTAGCCTGCAGCGGCGATGATTGGGACGACGAGTATGCTGGTTTTGTCGCCTGGGATTCCGCCGATGCTGTGTTTATCCAGTATGGGTGCTTCTCCGAAGCTGAGAGTTTCGCCTGTCGCCACCATCGCTCGCGACATGGCTTCGCTTTCGCCTGTGCTTAAACCGTAAATGTTTAGTGCGGTGAGGAACGCGGCGATCTCCACTTCGCTCAAGTGCCTTTCAACAACGTCTTCGACTATTTTTGCTATGTCGTGCTCGCGGAGTCGTTCGCCTCGTACTTTTGCTCTGACGTGGCTTAAGGATTCAGGAAGCTGAGCAAGCTGCACGTCTGTTTTTTCGTCTTCTTCGACGTTGAGGATTTCGGCGATTTCTTCGTATAATCCGATGCGGTTTTTCGGGAAGTGGACGGCGATGTTGGCTATGGCGATGGCTTCGTTCTTGTTGCAGGATATTCGTATCCTGTCGCTGGAGTGGACGCCTAGTGTACTTGCAGTTTCGTCGTTTAGGATGGCAATTCTTCTTCCGCCAGCGGTGATGTGTAGGAGTTCGGCTGTGAGTTCCATCTTGAATTCACTGGGAATTAGTTTGTGAGGACATAGTTAAAGATTTTAAGCATGCGACTTGTCTAGCCGTGTGAGGATGAGCAGTTTGAGGTACGTGGACTTTGTTGATTTGAAGTACAAATCATGTGAAACGGATTTAATCTGCACCTTCTACGTCGAGCCAGATGGCATAAGCCTGAAAGAAGCGGCTGGCGGAGTTGCCGCGGAAAGCAGCGTGGGCACATGGACGGAGTTGACGACTGTGAAACCTTATGTGGATCAGCTTGCAGCGCGAGTTTTCTCCATCGAAGGTAACACCGCGAAGATCGCTTATCCGATTGAGCTTTTTGAGGCTGGGAACATGCCGAACATCTTGAGCAGCGTGGCTGGGAACGTTTTCGGGTTACGGGCGCTGAAGAATTTGCGGTTGTTAGATATCGAGTTGCCAACAAAGCTCGTTAAAAGTTTTAAGGGTCCAAGGTTTGGCATCGAAGGAATCCGCAAACTCCTGAAAGTTCCAGAGCGTCCATTCGTAGGGACGATTATCAAGCCGAAGTTGGGACTGAAAACGGTTGACCACGCACGAGTGGCTTATGAAGCGTGGGCTGGTGGCTGCGACATCGTGAAGGATGATGAGAACTTGAGCAGTCAAACTTTTAACCCGTTTGAAGAGCGCCTTGTGAAAACGTTGGAGATGAGAGACAAGGCGGAAAGCGAAACTGGGGAACGGAAAGTTTACATGGCGAACATCACCGCTGAAACCCAAGTCATGCTGAAGCGCGCTGAGTTCGTTCTGGCGCATGGCGGAGAATACGTCATGATGGACATTTTGACTTGTGGTTTCTCGGCTTTGCAGACGCTTCGCGACCAGAATTACAAGCTGGTGATTCATGCGCATAGGGCTGGGCATGCGGCGTTCACGAAGAATCCGAAGCATGGGATTTCGATGCGTCCGATTGTTAAGGTTGCGAGAATTATCGGTGTGGACCAGTTGCATGTGGGCACGGTTGTGGGGAAGATGTTTGAGACGAAGCAGGAGGTTCTGGAGAACGTGGAAGCGTGCAAAACGTCCATGAACGGGCTAAAAGCGGTTCTGCCGGTTGCTTCAGGCGGATTACACCCAAGACTGGTTCCAGCGTTGATGGAGACATTCGGGAACGACTTCGTTATTCAAGCAGGCGGAGGCATACACGGGCACAAAAACGGTACATTCGCAGGTGCAACTGCCATGCGACAAGCAGTAAACGCGACACTGGAAGGGAAAGCGCTAGAAGAATACGCTGAGACTCACAAGGAGCTTGGGGTAGCGTTAGAACTTTGGAAGGAAATCTGACAACAATTGTAGGATTTTTTTCCTTTGGCTTTCGCTATTAAAATGGAGTGGGAAATAAAAAAATCAGTAAGTTGGTTTAGAAGAGCTTGCGTTTTTTCTTGTCCTGCTTGCTGTCGACTTCCATTTCTTGTTCGTTGACTTCAGTTACTGTAACGTTATCTTCCATGGCTTCGTCAAAGGTTTCTGATGCTGCTTCTTCTTCTCCGTTGCTTTCGTCGGCTGCGTTGCCGAGGACGCCGGAGACTGACAGGTTGTTCAGCTGGTTTTCTAATTCGCCGACTTTGGATTGAAGCTGGTTCACTGTTTGTTGTTTTGCGTTGTTTTTCTTTCTTAGTTCTTGTATGATTTTTTCGGCTAGTACTTTGGCTTTGAGTTTGAGTTGTTT
>DATEAU010000084.1:0-2941 GCA_035288165.1 Bathyarchaeia archaeon | reverse complement strand
ACGCAGAAATATACATTGCAGAAAACGAACTGTCTGAAGGGCAATACAGCCTCGTCGCCACCTCAGTCAACCCATCTCCCCCATTCAGTTTTAGCGGAGTCGCAACCATAGCCATCATTACCTTCAAAGCTATAAGCCCCGGGCGTTCAGAGCTTGACATCGAATCTGAGCTTTCTGACTACCCACAACCCGGACAACCATCAAACCCAATCGAGCACACAGACATCGCAGGCTCAATGGAGTCGACAGAAAACCAAATCACTAAACCGCCAGACACCAATTGGCTAATTCCAATCGTGATCGCTTTGGCCATCGTAATCTTAATCATAGTCATAGCGGCAATAGTCTACTCCCGAAAACGATAGGACCCTCAAAGCAGCCTTCCACGCTCCAAACCCAAAACCGAAAAACAGCTCAAGCGATTAAAAACGTATAAACCCGCCTTAATATAGAGGGGCTATAGTTTTTTCTGAGCACAACAGTCCAGACAACTATGGAGAAGAAAGTAATGCATTTAGAAGAGATGAAGCGGGAAATCGAAAACCTAGTCCTCCAAAAAGGGTTCTACAACAAGCCTGAAGACATTCCCAAGAAGCTGCTTTTCGCGTTCATTGAATTGGGCGAAGCCAGCGACACCTGGAAAAAAGGCGAAACAGAAGAGAAAATCGCCGAAGAACTCATCGACGTGATCTTCTACATCTTAGACGCTAGCCGCTTAGCATGCCCTAACGTGAACATGGATGAAATGTTTAGGAAAAAGCTGAAGAAGAACCTTGAAAGACCTTTCCAGTACGGTGAAGGTCACAGGAAAAAATGAACTCTTATGGCTTCATCGTTGAGTTAAACGGAGAAGAAAAATGACCTTCGACTATCCACATGGCACACGTTTCCAATGCGTAAAATGCGGAATCTGCTGCGGCAACACCCCCACAAAAACAAGACACATTCTTTTGTTGAAAACTGAAGCCGAACAAATCTCCAACGCCACAAAGCAGCCAATCTCCGAATTCACGGTGAAAATCGAAGACAAAGACCCATACAGTTACGAAATGGCGAAGACCGCTAAAGTTGGCAAATGCGTCTGCCTAGAACAGAATCAATGCACAATTTACGCGTTAAGACCATTAGTGTGCAGGTTCTACCCGTTTGAACTGAAAAGCACGGGATCACGAAAACACAAATTCACCCCAACAGACGAATGCCCTGGAATGGGAAAAGGAAGAATACTGCAGGAAGAATATTTTCGAAAATTGTTTCGCTTAGCCCGAGGTAGGGTGAAAAAGGAACAAAGATCAAGCGAAACGCAGGGAAAAGATTAGGTGCCCCATGCCTGTTGCGTTAACTGCTGGTTTTTGGGGATGCCAGCTACGATAGGTCGGTTTTGCGCGTACCTGTAGCCGCACTCGCATTGGAAGCCTTTGATTTTGCCGCCTCTTCGAGTTATTGGTTGCCATTTGCTGCTGGAACATCTGCAGTTTTTCTTGTGGATCTTCCAAAGCATTTTTGCCTCATTGATCGTGATGGGTTCGCTGCGTTTTACTGATGTTATGTACCAAAGCAGGTAGATAGTGAATATGCTCCAGACGGCTGTCACGATGACGGTTTCCAAACTTTTCTTACCTCGTGTATTTGTGTGCTACACCTGTACAATAGATCTATGTTGGGACATATCTCGTAAAACTGTATATTACATCGTACGATATAAGCCTTATCGCTTACGCGTACACAAAAGCCATCTACAACTGCTGCAAAACATCCGACTTCTCCATAATATAACCACAATAATGACACTTCAACAACAAAGGCTCCTCACACTCAACATAAAACTTCGCCACCGCAGGCTCATTACTATTACTAATACAGCCAGGATTCACACACTTAACAACGCCCTCAATCACCTTCGGCAACTTAACCTCCAACTTTTCCACAACCTCATAATCCCGAATAATATTTATAGAAGCATGAGGCGCCACCAACGCAATGAGGTTAACCTCCCTTGGACTAGGCGCACGACCCTCAATCTTCACAATATCCTTAGCCCTGAACCGCTTACTCGGAACATTAACCGCGATAGTCATCACCCTCTTTTCCCGACCCGTAATTCCCAATATCTTCACAACATCCAAAGCATACCCGCCACTTATGTGGTCAATAACCGTGCCATCTTTGATCTTGGAAACACGAAGCTCCTTATCACTCATATTGACTTTCCTCTTGAAGATGTTATTAGTTTCCCACAAATAAAAATTTTACACAAGCAGTCAAATAATTCTCCAGATTTGAACCACCTTAGTTTCGGCTAGAGTCTAAGATCTATCACGGTGGTGCCCGCAAACTTGTCAAAGTATCTTAGAAACCTCTCGTGCTTAAGTCCAACTAACAGATCGAACGGCAGCAGGAACGCCTTCCCAAAGTTCCTTATAGCCGCGTGATCATAAGACATTTTCTTTCCATCTGTTCTGACAACTTTCAAACCAATCATCCGTTTGCCCAAGGTCTGACCGTTAAAACCCTCCAGCAATGTTGAATATGCCCAGAGCAAACCAATAATTATAAACGGTATAACAGTAAGGTCAAAACTTAACACGTTTCCGAAGAGAGCTGGAACGAACTCCGGTAACGCAAGGAACGAAGTAATCAGCAACATCAGTGCGAAGTCTATTAGAAACGCATAAACCCTCTTCTTGAAAGACGCAAGAGGAAGCTGATCCGCCTTCCTGCGGATATCCGCAACTTCTGCCCAAGACTCCACATCCCTAACCACTCTTACCGCGCTTTCGCCAGCACGGTTCAACTTGTACTTTCCAGTTGGCGTCTGCTCAAAAAACGCGGACAAACTCCGAAGGTGGAAGCTGAGTTTGCCCGTGTCCACTTGAAGCGCATTAAGTAAGTCTGTGAAGGAACACTCGCCCTTTTCGCTGATTAAGCTGAGGATTTCCCT
>DATEAU010000083.1:0-4912 GCA_035288165.1 Bathyarchaeia archaeon | reverse complement strand
TCACGACCATAGCCCACGCTAAAAATCATTACGTCCCGTTCGTCGCCTTGAACATTCTCAAGGTTCTTCACGAAGAAACCTTCCAGCAGGTCTTCCTTGAAGAAATGCTCGTATTCAGGCTGTTCTCTAAGGCGGCTTTCGATTGCTTCCTCCACAGTCTCCATCTGAGCTAGGCTGAACGTGACGACTCCAAGAGTTTTTTCTGGATAATTCTTGAAATGGTCAAAAACTAAGTCCGCGATGCCTTCTGCTTCCTTCGGATTATTTCGCAGACCCCCTCGGTCGTAAACAGCGCCCTTAACGTAGAGCAATTTCACACCTAAGGCTTTGTTTTCTGCCATTGCCGCTGGAAATGTAACAAGAGCTCCATTGTAGAAGCGGTCGTTGGAAAACGCTATCAGGGTTTCGTGTCTGCTTCTGTAGTGCCATCGAAGAGTTTTGACGGGCAACCCGATTCCTAAACATTCGTCGAGGATGCTGTCGAAGACTTCGACGTCTCCTTCGCTCATTTCGTCCCAGTCAATGTCCTCTATCAATGATTTTTGGAAGAACGAGGTGGGCGGCAACTGCTTGTTGTCGCCAGCTACAACTATTGTTTTTCCCCTGTAAATTGAGCACACTGCATCTTCGGGGACAATTTGGGAGGCTTCATCGTAGAGAACCAAATCAAACTTCATAAGTTCCGCAGGGAGAAACTGGCTCACCGATATTGGGCTCATGAGCAAACAAGGTTTGAGGCGAGGAAGCAAATTGGGTATTCTCTGCAATAGACTTCGAATAGGCATTAGGTGCCTCTTTTTTGCTGACTCTTTCAGTAACACGCCTATTTCGGAATCATCTGCTTGAATCAGAATATCCTGCGGCTTCCTGCTATTAGCTGCGTCTATTACCCTGTTTGCAGAAAGGCGGATGAGCTCTTGATCCAGTTTCCAGAACTCTGCAATCAGTTGTTCATGATTTTCTCTTCTGAATCGTCCCAAGCAATCGTCTACGATATACAAGTTATTAATCCATTCTTGGTAGGTTGCCTTGCGGAACACATCAACGAGTTGCGCTGCAGAGGGCGGCTTTTCTGTGAGATGGGCGAAAAAGGCAGCCAGTCCAACTAAGGAAAAACGGTCTTTAACGTCTTTGAAGTCAACCCAGAACCGCAGATCATCCACGCGGTCTCGGAGAGTGATTACTTTGTGAAGAATTGAGCTTAGGGCGGCTTGGTTTAGTTTTTGGCCGTTATATGTTAATTCGGTTTCGAAACGAGATCCGAGAACGGACAAAGAGTCCAGAGTTCCATTTAGATACTTGATTAAGTTTTCATTGGAGGGAGCGTTTTCAGGTCCTTTCGAAGCGATGTTTGCGAAGAGTTCAGGGATCTTGTTTGAGCCGAATGAGACTTGAAGTTTTTTGGTCCAGTCAAGAACTGAAAGGACATCTTTCCAGTCGGTATCAAAGTCGGAGAATCGCCGTCCGAATTTGTTTTTAAGAAGAGTTTTTTCTCCGAGAAATTCGGCTTCTTTTTTTCTTACGCTTTCAGAGCTTCTTAAGTCATCAAGCAGTTGCCTATAGTTTTTTGGTTCTCGTAGGATTGTCGCTGAAACGTCTTTCATCACCGTGAAAAGAATTGAGAGTAGTCTTTCGGTTTCTTTAGCCCATTCCCGAAGCTCCGTTAGAGGCGTTTTGTAGATGGGCAGTTTAGAGTTAGGCAAGTTAGCTGGTATTACGGCGCCAAGTTCTCCAACAAGTTGACACCATTCTTCAACCGATTCTTGCAGTTCT
This sequence comes from Bathyarchaeia archaeon, assembly GCA_035288165.1. Taxonomy (GTDB): domain Archaea; phylum Thermoproteota; class Bathyarchaeia; order Bathyarchaeales; family Bathycorpusculaceae; genus UBA11855. Next base: position 3,139 of record DATEAU010000083.1, on the reverse strand, counting down.
ACACCATTCCATCGGACTTGTTGGGTTGGAGTTGTTCCGTGCGAAGCAAACTTGACCAGATTTTCAGGAACGGTCATCAATCCTGACAGCCCAAAGATATCCGACGTTACGTCAATCGCTTGCTCCACTTTTTGAAAATCTGTAAGTGGTCCTTGGTAAAAGTGCCCGAGCAAACGCTGTAACGTGTCGGTGTAGCTGTTTATTTCAGCTTGCAACGTTTTTGCTTTTCGTGCGTCTATCAAGTCTTTCAAAATCGTTTTTGGAACTCGACCCTTACGAGTTAACAGCGCAATCGCTTTTTGGTCACGATAGTAACCCGGTCGGAACCATCGAAGAGAACCCCGATTTGGACCGTTATAGCGTCGAACGAATTCGTCGAGGTCCAGTTCGTAAATTCTGTCGTAATAGGTTTTCTTTATTTGATTTCGCAACGTGTTGTTTTCTTCGAAGTCTTTCTTTGCTTTGGGCACGATTTCTTTCACACGTTGGAAGTAAGATGGTTCAAACCATGCCGCCTCTGGTTTGTTCTCGGAAAAACAAAGAAGAGCGATACGAGACAGCCGTCCTACACGCTCGGCTGTGATGTTTTCGGCTGGCAGACCAAATTGTTGCGTGAGCGTTTCTGAATACTTAGTCCATTTCTCCGTTATCTCAGGAATTTGTGATACGAGTTTTGAGAGTTTTTCTTGCTTCTTCAGAAGCTCTCCTTCTTCAACACTAGACGATAAGATTGCTTTGTGCAATGGTGCGAGTGCTTGTTCTATTTCTGCGGATTGGTTGAGATTCAGACGGGAAAAAGATTCATTGTAAGATTCTGTCAAACGGTTTCTGGCTGTTTGGCGCCACTCAAACATGCTTTGATACGCCTTTGCCTCTTGATCTAGCGTGTAAATGTCTGGATGCGTCACCCAGCTTGCTTCGGGTTTGGGGCTGTCCTTCAAATGTCGGCTAATTTCAATTAGCCAATGCACCTGCGTAAACGTGGCTGGTTCCTCTAAACCTATCTTTTTCGAGAACGCGGCTGTCTCCAGTCCGAGTGAGTTTATCTGTGAAATCAGGTTCTCAAGGAACAGCGAAAGCTCGGCGCGGACTTCCAAAGTGTGAGTGTTTCCGCGGTACCCGCGCCAAGGAAAACCTTTCTCTTCTACCACTTGCCAAACGCCGCTTAGCTGAACCATGAGATTTTCTAATTCGCGCATTCTTTGAGGAGTCAAGCTTCCAACGTTCGCTAGCACAATCGGCACTGATGGTGTAGTTTCCAAGCTCGACAGTTCGCACAATACTTCGTATGCGCTCATCTGGAGGGTCGGGTGTTTTCTGTGGAGGGAAAAAACGTAGCCGTTAAGTGCTTCCTGAAACTCGTTCAGTTTCTCAAACTCGTGTGTTGACGGCAATTTGCGCGGAATAAGCTGTTCATTAAGGCAACGCATAAGTTCCTCCACGACTTCTTGTTTGTTTGCTTTGCTGCTGTGAAGCTCGAGACAGAAAGAAGATAATCCAACGTCTTTTAATCTCTTGTAAACCACTTCGAGCGCTGCCATCTTATCGCTCACGAACAATACGGATTTTCCTCGGGCTATGCATTCTGAAATGATGTTGGCGATGGTCTGGCTCTTACCTGTTCCTGGTGGTCCTTGCATCACGAAGCTTTGGCCCTGCAAAGCAAAATCAATGGAAATTCGCTGGCTGCTGTCAGCGTCGAGAACGCGAAAAGTTTTTTCAGGATTCTCAATTTTATCAACGTCTTTTTCTTCAGGCAGAGAATCCATCACGAGCTTTGCATCCTTAACGCCAGCAACAGCCCGAATTATGGGATGACCGACGATTGACTTTGCGTTTGCATCCAAGTCCTTGTAAATGACCAGTTTGTGGAAAGAGAAAAGTCCGATTTCTGTTGTTGCTTCCACTCGCCACCCAAGCACTTCAACAGCCTTCAAGACCGCGTTGAGGTAGTCAGTCAAGTTACTTTCCCCGTTTTCAGGAAAAGGCGGCAGTTCAATTTTGTAATCAACTTTCAATTTCACCTGCAGGGCGGGGTTGAGAATTGCAGGTTCTTCGACGGGCGGGACTGAGACGGTAAAGGGTTCCCAAACGGATTTTCTGGACAGCTCAACAGGCACGATTATGAGGGGACTGCGGATCTCCTCGTTTGTCGCGAGTTCTTTCCAAGCTAGCATTCCAAAAGCAGCATGCAAAATGCGAACTCCGCGTTCTCTGTAGTCAGAAAGTGAACGTCTGCTAAGTTTCTTTAGCATTTTTTCGAGGTCTGTTCGGCTGATGCCCTCGCAAACCAGCTGATTTGCGGCAGGTTTCCAGGTTTGCCCGGGGAGTGGAGCATATGAGGTTCGACTCTTCTTCCGAAGGTCTGTCTGTTCTTCGGGAGGCATCCAAAACTCGACATTGCGTTTTTTGTGAACGAGCCTGCCGAACAAAGTTTCCATGTCTGGCTGCGAAACCGAGAGATTCCCATGTTTAGAATGCTTAAAATAAAGGAGCCTGTTTCGGCGAGTGAGGTCGATGAGCCGCGATTTCCATTCTTCAATGTACTGGAAAACCCTAGAATCATCATTCCCTTGAATTGGTTTTAAAGTCCCGTTCGGTGACATGGCACAACGACCTGGAACAGCGTTTAGCATTATTATCTGTTTAGGCACTTTACGTTTTTGGTACAAGCTTGTACAGAAAACACACGGCAACCAAAAGCAACAAAAAAGACCCAATTTACGAAAGATGGTGGGGCTGGCCGGAGTTGAACCGACGACCTTTACCCGGACACAGCGCTTGGCTGCTCCTACGGGTTTCTTCATGACCGCTCCAGAATTTCGTCATCCCTTACGGTCAGCAAACCCGTTGCTTGCTTTCTGGAGCCCGTCGTCATACCTGACTAGACTACAGCCCCACCTTGAGGCAACGAGGCATAAAAATGAACGGACAACAATAAAAATATATGCGTTATTCTAATTTCACGCAGAAAAAGCGAAAGGTTAAAGAAGGAATATCCGCGAGTAATGCTGGGTTTGCCGGTCAGAGGGCGCGGGTCCCACCTGATCCCATTCCGAACTCAGAAGTTAAACCGTGTTCCGTTCCCCGCTGTAGTGTAGTCTTAGGCTACGTGAACCTGGGAAAGCTGGCAACCCAC
>DATEAU010000082.1:0-3735 GCA_035288165.1 Bathyarchaeia archaeon | reverse complement strand
CTTGTCGATTATCATCTCGAACGCTCCGATGTCAGTGCTCTTCTCTTTGAACAGGACGTAGAAGTTCTGCGCGTACTCTTCCACTTCGTCGGCTACTATGTCTTTGTTAGCGAGTGAAGCAGAGTAGTTCTTTGCGATGTTGATTGCTGTGTCGATGGTTATTGCGGTTCCCGTGCTGTTCGGGGCGTAGCTGTACCCGTTTGATCCGTGGCAACCTCCCCATCCGTATTGATCAGAGTATGTTGGGGTTGTCGTCGTTCCGTACCCATAGCCGTATCCGTAGCCTCCCATCATTCCACCGTTGCCTATTCCACCCATCATGCCGCCTGGGTAAGTGCCGTAAGCATTGATGCCTGTGTTAGTTTCGTAAGGACTATAGATTCCACGTCCGCCCATATATGCGAAGGCTGAAGCGGTAAGCAATGCGGCTGCGATTAACGCGAAGCCTGCGACTGCGATTATTTTCCAAGTTTTCATTCAATTCACCTCTGACATTACAATAGTCATACGGGTGGTATTAGGGTTAGGTGAAACAGTCGTGAAACAGTTTTTTGCAATGGAGTTTTCAATGAGGTTACCACTTCGTTTCTATTATTTTAGGCAAGATTCCATTCGAAAGCCCAGTCTGCACCGTACACTTGGGTCAGAACAAGTTTGATTGAGGAGGGCTCGCCGTTTAGAGGTGGGAAAACTAACGTTCCATCCACGTGATGTCCACTAGGCGGAGGACCGGTCCAAGCGGTGGGCTCGTAGGTTGCACTATTGTTGTCCTGCATTTTTGCCACTTTGGTTGGATCAAAGCTCAGTCCCCCGCTGTGAGTGTCAAATGTCAAGGTTATTTTCACTGGGTCGCCCTTAGCGAAGGGTTCTGGAGATGCATCAATGGTTAAGCCATTCTGGGCTAAGGTTTTAGACTGGAGGATTATGTTCTCAATGTTTCCTGCGTCGGTTGCCGGTGGGGCGCTAAACGCAATCCACGCGAAGGCTACAATAACGACCGTGATGCCCAGAATAATCGAGAGCTTCCGGGCTTTGGTCATGTTTACCCGCAGGAGTTTTGCCAGGATTCCGTTTTGGTCGTGCAGATTATTTTTCTGCACAAAAACCAGAAGCGTGAAGATTCCCACAATGTTGGACAGTATTCCTACGAGGATGAAAGCGGGTTGATAGGTGGTGAGGAAGACCGCGGCAGTTGTCAGTCCAACAAGCGCCGTGACTTCGGTCACATGGTGCAAGCAGCATGCAATCATCGAAGCGGTTGACACTCCCCCGTTCGTGGTTACTCCCATTTTGCCCTTCTGCATCGCCCTTGATTGCTGTCGAGAGTATGAGAAAAGGCCGATTTGGATCCCGAAACTTGCGATCAGAGGAATGAACAGGTAGGATAGTGAAAGAAACTGAGTTGTTGCATGGTCGAATGATTCTGCGATGCTAGTGATTAGGAAATAGGTTAAGCTAAGCAGTATACTCGCAGCGATTCCATGCAGCACGAAACTGTTTTGATGCTTTAGCATAGGAGTGGCCACGGTTTTGTAGGAGTTTTCTAATCGGGTCTGAGCAAACATTTGTTTGTCTCCGAAGAAGGTTGCAGCATCGTTGCTATATAGTTTGCTGAAAAAGATATATCTTATCAAGATATTACTCGCTTTGCTGGTTGGCTTCTTTTGCAACAATCTTGTTCTAATGCTTTAAAGGTGTTTCTGCACAAGATATATATGACGCAGATAAATCTCTAGGAGAACATCTGCCCTAAGAGGTTGATAACTTGGAATATGGCGACTGGATCATGGTGGCAATTTGGGTCGTCCTGTTCGGCGTGTTCATTGCCTTTATCCCCTTTTACAGAAAAACCCAACGACGCCCAACCAGTGTTTATTTAGCTTTTGTGGCTGCATTAGCGTTCGAGATGTTCGGAATCCCGCTCAGCATGTTCATAGTGACCTGGGGTATCGGGGTCAATCTCCCTCAAGGAATATTGTGGCAGCATACTCTGGAGCAATATATTGGATACTGGGGGATGTACATAGGATACGCTTTGAACTTGATTGGCGCGCTCTTTGTAATTCAGGGATGGAGTCAAATTCACAGACACTATTGGAGCAAAGAAGAAGGCAAAGGCGAATTAGTTACAGGAGGAATTTATGAATACATACGGCATCCGCAATATACCGGTTTCTTGTTTATCACATTAGGTTTGCTTGTTCACTGGGCGACGATTCCATTGCTAATCATGTGGCCCATATTAGTGGTTCTGTATTATCGGTTGGCTAAGAAAGAGGAAAGGGAAATGGAGAGGGAATTTGGAGATAAGTACACCGAGTACAAGAGACGAACCCGCTTGTTCATTCCTTTCTTTCATCGATAATTCTCTGCGCCAAGTTGGCTGGATCAACAAGCGAAACGTTAAAGGTAGTCAATCTCAACGTCACTGACTGTTTTAACGTCGGGCTAAAATAACTCTGGAGATATTTGACGAGTTTAGGATAGTCGTGCGTCTCGCAAAAATCGGAATCCTGGCTCTAAAAAGTCGGGAGAACAAACTGAAGTGATTGGTAGATTGGCTGAGACAGGATTAAACATCTTGGATTTTGTTCATTTTCTCGATTGACGACTTTCTAACTGCTGCTAGAGGCGCTCGGTTGCTAACTGTGCAGCATTGCCGCGTTTATCCCATCATTCAAAGCCGCCAACACGACTTTCGCCGCCTTCGTAGCCGCCCCAAGGGGCATAACTGCCATAAGGACCGTAGCTGCCGTATTGTCTACCGCTTTCTCCTTCAGAGTAACTCCCGTAAGGTCCAGTGTTGCCGTAGGGACCATAGTTGCCGTAAGCTCCGTAATTTCGGGAAGCGCTAGTGCTTACGTAATAACCGTACGCTACTGCAGTGCCCAAGGCCACCAAAGCCAGAACCATCAACACTATGACGGCTTTCTTTGTGTTTTCCATTTAGTTCACCTCTGCTAAAACATTAGTAATAGAGCGGTAAATGGGTTGGCTGAAACAATTGATGAAACAGTTTTTGAAACGTTTTCTCAACATCTTGAATAGCTAGGACGCATGTCGTTAAGCAACGTTCTTGGTTGCTGATGCTGTAGGGTGCTCCTGTTCTCTGAGCGCGCGCAAAGCTTCCTTCGCATGCTTCGCTGGATGGAGCTGAGAAGAGAAAATGTGCTTTATAATACCCTCTTCATCAATTACGTACGTTACCCTTCCAGGGACGATCCCCAGCGAGGTAGAAACTCCATAGAGCTTTCGAACTCTGTTATCTGTGTCGCTCAGCAAGATGTACGGCAACTTACGATGGCTAGCAAATTCCTTATGGGATTCCACGCTCTGGGAGCTTATGCCAACAACTTCTGCGTCCAATTCGTTGAAGGCTTCGTAGTTATCCCTGAAAGCCTCCGCTTCTCTGGAACACACCGGTGATTCATCCATGGGATAAAAGAAAAGGATTACTTTCTTTTTTCCAAAAAACTCTGACAAAGTAACGATTCCACCTTTGTCCGATTGAAGAGTGAAGTCTGGCGCTTTGTCGCCAATTTTGACGTTTGTCATTTCGTTACAGCTCTTAACGTTATAGACTCAAAGCCCGCTCAGGATAACAAGTTTGCTGAAAAGTTTCTGAAACAGTTTTCGCCCTTTCCCGTGACTTTGACGACCAAGGGTAGGAAAAACAACCGCAGTCGAGTTCACAAGTCTATTCAAAAAGGAAAAAAGCAAGCAAATCAACTACAA
>DATEAU010000081.1:0-4578 GCA_035288165.1 Bathyarchaeia archaeon | reverse complement strand
GCTTTTCCACCAATCACTTCTATCCGCCTTTGAACGTGAACATTAGCGAACGGTAAAACCTCAATCGGCACAGGATGCTCCTTTTCGCCTAGCGCCTTCACCCGTTTGCTTTCGTCGGCAACTATGATGTTCTGTTTTGAGCCTGAAGCAACGATTTTTTCCCTCGCCAACGCTGCACCCATACCCTTAATCAAGTTCAAGTTTGGGTCTACTTGGTCTGCGCCATCAATGGTTATGTCGATTACAGGATGTTCTTCCAGGGTGGTCACGGGGATTCCATGTTTCACCGCGAGTTGAAAAGCTTGGTAGCTGGTTGGTATGCCTTTCACGTTTAGGTTTTCGAGTTTTATTTTTTCGCCGATGGCTTCGATGGCGTAGGCGATTGTTGTTCCGCTTCCCAAACCAATTATGGTATGGTCTTTAACGTGTTTGACTGCTTCTAAAGCGGCCTTGCGTTTTGCTTCTTCAGTTTCAGCTTTCAATCTCCATCTGCCCCAGTTTGTCTAAAACTTTCTCCACTTCGCTCCTGATTTCGTCTATGCGTTGTTCAGCTTCGGTTTTGGCGCTTGGCTTTTCCGAAGGTGGTTTCCGCTTCTTTTTCGGCTTCTCTTTTCCCGCTTCGCCCTCTTCCTCTGCCTCTTCTTCTTCCTCCTCCTCGCTCGCTGCTTCTGGGGGTTCGATCTGAGATGGTTGCGACGTAGCCAACTGCACTTTAACTTCTCTCAGTGGCTTGACGTCGATTTTTGTGCGGAGTTCATCCACTTTTGAGCTTAATTCTCCGAAGCGTTCACTGAACAATTTCATCAGGTCTTCCTGCATGCCTTCAAGTTCATGCAACGCCACGATTGTCTCGTCTTTGGCGATTGCGTTCTTCACAGTGCCCATTCGTGCCTTGTAGGTTCCCGCTAAGCGTTCGCGTTCCTGCTCGCTGATTTTGCCTTCAGCGTGCGCCTCATAAAGCCGTCTTATGGCATCGCTTAGGATGTCTCTTTCTAAGTCAAGAATACGCAGTTCATCTTTAGCGTGTGAAGCATCGTTGGACTGAACGCTTTTGCTAAGTCTGAAGGGTAAACCGAGTTCTGGTTCGGCTTTGGTTTTCTCAGGTTTCTTCGGTTTCTTTGTGCGTTTTCGCATTCCGTAGATGACGATGATTACGCTGGCGATAATTACCACTGTCACGACAGTCACGATTAACGCTATGGTTGTGGGGTCGTTAAGGTCGCCGAACGCCAATTGTATCCTCTGTATTCTGATTGCTTATGATGTATATATAAATTATACAAGGTGTTCAAAGCAATGTTGGCATGGTAACAGGGAATATTTCTGTATCAAACAGCAGACAATCAAGGAGAGCGGAAAAGCGCAGCTCTTGCAAAACGGTAGATTCTAAAAGCAAAACCAACTATTCCTACTCTCAGAGGATTATGAAATGCTCGAATTCAAAATTGTTAAAGTTGAGCCCCCAACAGACTGCAACGTCATCGTGGGCATGGCACACTTCATTAAGACCGCGGAAGATCTTTACGAAGCATTAGTTAACTCCGTGCCAACTATAAATTTCGGGTTAGGTTTCTGCGAAAGCTCAGGTCCATGCCTAGTGAGACACGAAGGAAACGATGACGAGCTAAAACAATTAGCCTCGGAGAAAGCCTATGAAATTGCCTGCGGCCACACCTTCATAATTTACCTGAAAAATGCTTACCCGCTAAATGTGTTGGACAAGGTGAAAAATGTTCCCGAAGTCTGCACAGTCCTTGCGGCCACCGCCAACCCGCTGGAAATCGTGATAGCTGAGACGGAGCAGGGCAGAGGCATCTTAGGCGTGATTGATGGTTCCCGAAGCAAAGGCATCGAAAACGCAGAAAACGTAGCGGAACGTAAAGCGTTCTTGAGAAAAATAGGATACAAACTGTCCTAGTCACGTGGCAAGGTGAACGACTTCAACTTCCGATCTACGAAGCTAAGCAGTATGAGATAACTCATACGCTTGTGACTAGGCTTATTTTACGAACGGCAAAATTCAAGCTGGACTTCAGGCGTAGTTCTTTCTTTCATTTGCTCGGCGGCGTAGACGACTATGTGCTTAAATTCCTCATCCGATAGGACACCGCTTGCTCTGGGCAAGATTACGAGACAGGCTTCTTTGAAAACGAGGTCGAGAAGACGTGGTTTGGTGTTAACCATTAGTTCCATAAAGGCTTTTAGGATTTGGTCATTCATTAGCTTCACCTTGCAATCTGCATAATTGAGTCTGAAACATTAAATCACTTATGAATTACAAATCCTTATCAGCGATACACGAACGGCAATAAGTCTCAGTTTTCTGAAGCGAGTATTGCTTTGAACAGTTCGTCATCAATGTTTCCGCCCGTTATGACACAGGCGACGGTTTTGCCCTTGAATAACGTGTTATCTTCCAGAATCGGGGCGATTGCGGTAGCACCTGAACCTTCAACAACCTGTTTCTCATGCGTCCAAAGCAGATAGACCGCGTGGCGAATGGTTGCTTCTTTCACCAGCAACATTCTATCGATGCATTTCCGCGCGATTTCAAACGTTAACGACCCTTTTTCAATTCCGCCTGAAAGCCCCTCAGCAATAGTCTTCTTTTTTGCAGGGTTGGCTATTTTTCCTGCTTTGAGGGACTCGTACATCACTGGCGACGCTTCAGACTGCACCCCAACCACTTCAACATCTCGATTCATGCTTTTCACGGCGATGCTAACGCCTGAGATTAAGCCTCCACCTCCAACAGGTACCACGACCGCGTCAACGTTTGGAAGCGCCTCCACGATTTCCAATCCAGCAGTGCCATGCCCCGAGATTATCAGTTTATCATCGTAGGGCGAGATGAAGGCGCAGCCGTCTTTCTTTGCGAGGTCTTTAGCGTGCTGCTCTGCTTCGTCGTAATTGTCGCCGAAGAGAACGAGGTCGGCATCATACTTTTTTATGCCGTCAATCTTAATATGCGGCGTCGTCATGGGCACGACTATTTTGGCTGGAAAACCTAGTTTTTGGGCGGCGTATGCAACTGCTTGCCCATGGTTGCCTGCGGACGCCGTGATTATGCCAAGCGCTTTTTCCTTACGGCTCAAGTTTAAAAGTTTGTTGACGGCACCGCGGACTTTAAAGGAATTCGTCACTTGCAGGTTTTCAAGCTTCAAGAAAACGTCTCCGCCGCAAAGGTTGCTGAGAAAAACCGAGCGAGTCAGAGGCGTGGTTTTGATGAAGGGAGCCACCGCTTTCTGGGCGTCACTTATATCTTGAAGGCTAATCATGGGCGTTCGTCAATAATGGAGTGCTTCGAACTTATGAACGTTAACGATGATGGATTTGGATGAGAAAACTTTTTAGTCGCTAGGCTTCACTATACCCAAAAGGGTGTTTTTCATGAGCACACAAGCAAACGAAAGGTCACTTGATAATCCAAGACAACAGCTGCTGGAACAGCAACAAGCCTTACGCAGAAGAATGGCCAAAATTAAACATAAAGTCGCCGTCATAAGTGGAAAAGGCGGCGTGGGCAAAAGTACCGTCACCGTGAATCTTGCCGCAGCCTTCGCCAAAACAGGACACGTTGTGGGCGTGTTGGATGCGGATATTCATGGACCGAGCGTGCCCCGACTCCTCGGGTTAACCGGTCAGCAGATGAAAGTTGGACCGCCAGGCGCCTTCCCCGTCCCCGGACCCTTAGGCATAAAAGTAGTTTCAATCGATTTCTTCTTGCCTGAGGAGAGAACACCGACCATCTGGCGTGGTCCGCTGAAGATGCGGGCTATTCGCCAGTTTTTGACGGACATAGTCTGGGGAGATCTCGACGTGCTCTTCATCGACTTGCCGCCTGGAACTGGGGATGAAGCCTTGAGTATCGCTCAGCTTCTGCCCGAAATTGACGGCGTTGTAATCGTGACCATGCCTTCGGAGCTTTCCCGAGCCGTCGTCAAAAAGGCAATCACATTTGCAGAAAGGATGGGGCTGCCCATAATCGGCATTGTTGAAAACATGAGCGGTTTCGTATGCCCCACCTGCGGAGACAGAATCGAAATCTTCCAGTCAGGGGGCGGGAGAAGAATGGCGGAAGAAACAGGCGTTGTCTTTCTTGGCGGGATACCGATTGACCCGAAAGTTGGCGTTGCTTCGGATAAGGGTTCGCCCTTTGTGATTGAAAACCCAGATTCCCCTGCAACGAAGGCTTTTCTGGAAATCGTCGAGAAAGTTGAGGCTTACCTGAAAATGAAAGAGCAGAAAAAGAGTGTTCTAGCTGTCAACTAGTTCGGCTACTCTCACCTACTCGAACAGTAAATAATGCCTTATGGATAATCTAAGGCATTCTGCTTTCATACACGGTCAAACTAGATGATATCCCGGAAAAATAAAACCACAAAAAATGCTCTGCTAACAAACTGACAGAAAGATATGGAGAGCTGAATCGCTTGGTTCGCTACACGATTCGTTGCTACTCTTTTGAAAGGGTTATCTCTATCGTTGAAACCATTCTGGACCTGCTTTCGCCTTCTCTAGGGGGCATTTCGGCTGTTCCGATAGCGATGTTGGTGACCTTCAATTCTTTTATGAAGC
>DATEAU010000080.1:0-2575 GCA_035288165.1 Bathyarchaeia archaeon | reverse complement strand
ACTCGTAACCTCAGCAAACACGATAATGACTATTCTATTGTAGCCTATGTGGCATCACCTAACGCGTAGCTACCCCTTTTCTGCAAAGAAATAAACGAAACAGGTTATTGTCGGGTAATCATTGAGATCTGGGATTTGGGGAAAGTCTTAAATGTTCACGAACGGAAAGGAATGTGCCTTACACATAGAAAGTGTAAAAAAAATTAAGGAGAAAAAAGAAAATGAATAAAAACAAAATATCTGTTGCGATCGCATCAATCATGGTGATAACAATCGCTTTAACATTGTTTGCTTTACCATTAGCTAACGCTCATACCCCTCCATGGCAGATTACAACGTACGCTTACACCACTGCGCAACCTAACCCTGTAGGCGTCGGTCAAGAAGCACTCATATATGTCTGGCTGGATTGGACAATGCCCGGAGTACTCATAGATAACAACGTTAGATTCCACAACTACAAACTAACCATAACAAAGCCAGATGGGAAAACAGAAACAAGAACCTGGCCGACCGTTGTAGACACGACTTCATCAGCATACACTAAGTACACGCCCGATCAAGTAGGCACGTACACTTTGTTGTTTGAGTTTCTAGGCGACAAACATGTCTGGAATGCAGCTAATACCCCTGGAATAGGAGCAAACGCGGCTTACGAAAACGACACTTTTCTACCCAGCAGCGCAACCGCTACGCTAACCGTGCAGGAAGAAAGAATAGCGAAACTCCCAGACACTCCCCTTCCAACAGGGTATTGGACTCGCCCGATAACAGGAGAAAACCTGCTTTGGGACGCTGTCGCATCCAACTGGTTAGGCGGAGCGGCTGTTGAAGACCGATGGCAAAAAGACGGAAGCGCACCCAAAACACCTCACGTGATGTGGACAAGAACTCTCGAATTCGGCGGTTTAGTCGGATCAATGCAAGACCCAGGCGCAACCTTCTACACAGGCTTCTCATACGAGACCAGATTTAACGATCCAATAATCATTGGCGGAATACTCTTCTACCGATCACCCTTGAACCATGCCGGAAGCGGTGGAGATTACATTGCAGTAGATTTACGCACTGGCGAAGAAAAATGGCGCAGAGCTGACATAGCACCAACAAAAGGGCAACTCTTCGATTTCGAGAACCCGAACCAACACGGAGCCGTAGCAGGCACATTGTGGCAGACCTCAACAGTAGGTACCGGCGCAGCGTCTTACACTCTCTGGCAAGCATTTGACGCATTCACTGGAAAATCAATCTTCAACTTGACTAGTGTGCCTAACGGCTTTGAAGCATACACAAAAAAGGGAGAGATAGTGCGGTACGTACTAACATACAACAGCGCAGCTCGTTCAGGACGACTCCTTCTATGGAACTACTCTGCAGCACCAAGCATTCCCGCAAGCCTCTCTAATCCTTGGAGACCATTGGGAAAGAACATCAATGCAAGCACCGCATACTCATGGAACGTAACCATTCCTGACCTTTCAGGAAGCACAGCGCCAACAATTATTGACGTAATCGAAGGTGACCTAGTTCTTGGCAGAAGCAGTGACGTTGCACTTACTTCGCTACCCCGCGTAACTGCAAATCCGTGGACGATGTGGGCACTGAACCTGAACGCATCAAAAGGAACAGTGGGCTCATTGTTGTGGATCAAAAACTACACGGCACCAACAGGAAACATAACCAGAATGCTAGCACACCAACCCTTAGACCCAGTCTACCGCACATGGGCAATGACAGACTTTGAAACAGGTCAACGATTAGGCTACAGCCTTGACACTGGTGATCTCTTGTGGGGTCCAGTTGGAGAATTTCGTGCATTCAATTACTACAGTAGCAGGGCAGGCTTTCCAGCTTACGGTAATCTCTACGTCAGCGGCTACGGAGGAGAAATCCAAGCCTTCTCAATGAATAACGGAACTCTACTTTGGAAATACAACAATACTAACAGCGGCATCGAAACTCCCTGGGGGATGTACCCAATTCAAACCTCTGCAGTTGCTGACGGAGTGATCTACTCCTTCGCTGGAGAACACTCACCCAACACACCTCTTTACAAGGGATACAGAGCATACGCCGTTGACGCCTTCACAGGAGAAGAACTGTGGACTCTGCTAGACTGGTCCGCTTCAGGATTAGGAACGTCACTTGCACCCATCGCCATCGCAGACGGGTTCATGGTATACGCCAACGCATACGACGGTCAAATATACAGTGTCGGCAAGGGACCAAGCGCAACGACAGTTTCAGCACCAGGCGCTGCAATCACACTAGGGCAATCGCTCGTAATTACCGGAACAGTCACCGATGAGTCGCCAGGCTCGAAGATTAAAGGCACAGCTGCTGTCTCTGACGATAGCATGAGCGCATGGATGGAATACAAGTTCCTGCAGAAACCACGTCCAACGAACGCTACAGGCGTTGAAGTCATCTTGAGCGTGCTCGACTCGAACGGAAACTTCAGAGAAATCGGCAAGACCACAAGCGACACAACCGGCTTCTACAACTTACAGTGGACTCCCGACATCGCAGGCAAGTACATGGTTGTCGCGCAATTCGCTGGCACAGAAGGATACTG
>DATEAU010000079.1:0-2534 GCA_035288165.1 Bathyarchaeia archaeon | reverse complement strand
CGAAAAATCTTTTCAAACAGTGGTATGTAGAACAAGTTTAAAATAACTGTTCACGCGTTATGTAGCAACCATTCAGCTTAAGAAGGAAACGATACTGTATGAGCGAAGGAGATACATTCTGGATTTCGGTAGGCGAGAAATTCTTCGGCTTACTCCTCCTAATCATAGGAGTGTTACTTCTCTACTACACAGCAACAAGCACAGCAGCATTAGGCGGGTTCAGTGCGTTCTTCGGCTTCCTAAGCATCATAGTCCTAATCATCGGAGTTCTACTGCTTATCGTTAGACCGCCAGAATAACCCTTTGCTTATTCTCTCCGCTCAACCACAATCCTGCAGTTCGTAACCAACGCGGCAATCACGCCCAAAGCCACAAGCCAAGGAGCCAAAACAGCACCGACAACACCGACAGTCGCAGGAATCTCCAGCAGGACTTTGCCTCTATCATCTTTAACAATTACCTTGGTCACGTTTCCCTCATGCAGCAGTTCTCGAACACGATCAATCAGATTGCTGCCTGACACACTGTATTCTTCACGCGTGACCTTCGCCACTGCAGCACCGCAAACGGGACAGAACTTGTCATCTTCCTTCAGGGGCGCGCCACATTTTACACAATAAGGCATAATGTTCACCTTACCTGAAAGTTCGAGTGCCAACATAAAAGCCTCACCATTCTCCGCTGAATGCTTTATTAACCCAATAATCATTACTCTCAAAACAGCGGCTTATCCATACACAAAAAAGGAGATACACCCGATGCCCACACGCCAACCAATCGTATGCGTCCTCGGACACGTAGACACAGGCAAAACCCTTCTCCTCGACAAAATCAGAAAAACAAGTGTGCAAGCCAGAGAAGCAGGAGGAATGACCCAGCACATCGGCGCTAGCTTCTTCCCTCTTGAAACACTTAAGGGGTTGATTGGTCCGTTTCTTTCGTCGCTTAAGGGCGAGATCGAAATTCCTGGATTGCTAATCGTGGACACTCCGGGGCATGAGGCTTTCACGAACCTGCGAAGGAGAGGCGGAAGCGTAGCCGACATAGCTATCCTCGTTGTGGATATGTTGAAAGGTTTGGAAGCACAGACTTTCGAGTGTATCGACATCTTGAAAGCGCGCAAAACTCCCTTCATAGTTGCTGTGAACAAGGTTGACCGCGTCCCAGGCTGGAAAAGCACTGAGGGCAATTCGTTCCTCAAAGCGTACGCGGCGCAAGACTCGTTCGTGAGAGAGGATTTGGATAACAAGCTTTACACGATTATGGGTGCGTTCTCGCGTTTAGGTTTCAGAACCGACCGTTTCGACCACATCCGACGCGAAGACTTCACTTCGACGATCGCTTTGGTGCCAACTAGCGCTAAAACAGGTGAAGGCTTAGCTGAACTCCTCATGGTTCTCGTGGGCTTGACGCAGCAGTACTTGAAGAAGCGGTTGCAGACCACTGAAGGTCCAGCGAAAGGCTCAGTCTTGGAAGTTAAGGAAGAACCTGGCTTGGGCTTAACGCTTAACATCATAATCTATGACGGCACGTTACAAAAAGACGATTTAATTGTCGTCGGCGGCAAAGAAAAACCCGTCGTAACCAACATAAGAACAATTCTCGTACCTAAACCACTGGACGAAATCAGAGACCCCCGCGACAGATTCAGCGCCGTTGACTGCGTTTTCGCGGCTGCGGGAGTCAAAATCGTGGCGTCAGGTTTGGAGGGCGCTCTTGCTGGCGCACCGTTATATGTTGTTCCTCAGGGCGAAGAGGTTGAAAAGTACGCTAAACAAATCACCGAGGAAATCGGTCGCATCAGGATAGCGAAAGAAATCGCTGGCGTAGTCGTCAAAGCCGACACGTTAGGATCGTTGGAAGCTATGGCTGAAATCTTGAAAACGAACAACGTCCAAATCCGCATCGCCGACGTTGGCGACGTTTCCAAACGCGACGTGATAGAGGCTTCGGTGGTGAAAGCGCGCGAACCCTTATTAGGAGTTATTCTGGCTTTCGGAGTCAAAGTCTTACCTGACGCTGAGGAGGAAGCGGTAGCCAACGACATCCAAGTTTTCAAAGAGCCAATCATCTATAACATGGTGAAGAACTATGTTGAATGGAGCAAGGCGAAGCGCGAAGCAAAAAGTGAGCTGGAATTCGAGAAGCTTGTTAAACCTGGGAAAATTCAGGTGTTGGCGGGCTTTGTTTTTCGCAGGGCGAAACCAGCCATTTTCGGCGTTGAAGTCTTAGGTGGAACAATAAAGCCGAAGTACGTGTTGGTGCGTTCTGAGGATTGGGAAGACGTGGGCGATGTCCAGCAGATACAAGACAAGGGCAAGGCAGTTTCCGAAGCCAAAGAGGGCATGCAGGTTGCCGTGTCAATGGAAAAGCCTATTGTGGGCAGGCACGTTTTCGAAAAAGACATCCTCTACGTGAAGGTGCCGGAGCCTGACGCCAAGGCATTGATGGCTTCGCATGTGGACCAGCTTTCTGAAGGGGAACAGGAAGTCCTCAAAGAATACATTAAGTTAATGCAGAAGAAAACGCCATTC
>DATEAU010000078.1:0-6506 GCA_035288165.1 Bathyarchaeia archaeon | reverse complement strand
CTTTTTTCTGGATGAGCTCTTCAACTTTCTGTCTGTAATTGTCTTTGTAGTCGGTTACGTCGAATTCGCCACTTAGGTCCGTGACGATTTTGACTGCCATGTCGAGCTCCGCTTTTTCAGGTGCCTTAAGCTTCTTCAGCTCTTCGAAATTTCGTGGATCGGCAACGTCGTAAGCGTACCTCATGGTGGTTAGCACTAGGGAATCTTTGTATGCGTGCACGACGGCAGGGTACTCTTTCGTTCGGAGTGTTATTCGTCCTGAACAAGCCTTGCCTTTCTTCTGAAGCGCCGTGAACAGTAGGCTGTAGGCGTCGTTGCTCTTGTCGGGCATGAGGATGTAGCTTGTGCTAAAGTAGATCGGGTCAATGGAGAAGTAATCGACGAATTTGTCGACGCGGATTCGCCTGTCCGATTCGGGTTTGGCAGCGTCCAATTCTTTCTTGTCGAAAACCACGTATTCTTTTTTTGCTATTTCGTAGCCTTTGACGACTTCATCCCAGGGAACGATTTTGCCGTCTTTCGTGCATACACGTTCATATTTCAGCGGTTGACCGTCAGTTTTGTGGAGGAAGTGGAATGCGATTCCTCTATCGTAGATCATCGGGTACAGTTTCACTGGAACGTTGATTAAGCCTATTGTGAGGCTTCCTGACCAGATGGGTCTCTTCGGAACCGGAGTTTTTATTTCAGTTTCTGGTTTTTCTGTCGGTTCAGGCTTGGGTTCTTCTTTAGTGACGGTTTGAGTTTTTAGTTTTCTTCCCAATTTTCATTTAACCTCCAGTTTTTGTTTTCTACCCAAAATTTCTTCCCACGGGTCTTTCTTGCGTTTGACCACTGTGAAGAGATTAAACGTTTCTGGCTTTAATCCTTTTTTGACCTCTTTCCACTCCAACGGTGTAGAAACGGTTGCGTCGGGTGTTGCCCTTAAACCGTAAGGACTCACCATTGTTCGCCCATGAGAATTCTGAGTATAATCTAAGAACACCTTGCCTGGTTTTTTGGTATCTGAGAATTCGGAAACGGTAATATCCATTTCTTTTGCCAAATG
The DNA here is from genome assembly GCA_035288165.1 of Bathyarchaeia archaeon. GTDB lineage: Archaea > Thermoproteota > Bathyarchaeia > Bathyarchaeales > Bathycorpusculaceae > UBA11855. The sequence continues at coordinate 5,458 of DATEAU010000078.1, read as the reverse complement.
TTGCCCAATAACGTGAGCGAACTCCCTTGTAACGCGGAACGGGTATTCTCTTTCAATCGGAATGACAACGTGCAACCCTTTTTTCCCAGATGTCTTCACATACGATTGAAGTCCAAGTTGGTCGAGTTTTTCCTTCAGCAGAAGAGCAACTTTGATGCCGTCTTCGAACGTTGCTGGCGGTTCAGGGTCGATATCGAAAAGGACGAAATCGGGTTTTTCTCGGGCGTCAACACGGGACAAGGGCATGTGAATTTCAAGGGCTGCCAGATTTCCAAGCCAAATCAGCGTATCAAGGTCGTTGACAAGTATGTAGTTTACGTCGCGTTTTGCGGTTTCCGAGTAAAACTTGACAGTTTGCACCCATTTCGGCGTTCCCTGCGGCGCATCTTTCCCATAAAACCCCTTTTCCTCTACACCATCAGGATATCTGGTGAGCACAATTGCCCGCCCAGAAAGCAAACCCAGAACTCTTGGAGCAACCTTGATGTAATACTCGACAACCTGCCCTTTCGTAATCTCAAGTTTCGGAAACAGAATCTTGTCAAGATTAGAAAAATCTACCTTAGTCAACCTTTCACTCAAGCAAACTCACCAAAACAAGAAACCCATAACAACTGAAACAACGCAAAGATTTAAACCATGCCGAAAGCCAACACCCCAAATGCTCGGGAAAGACGCCCCCCTCACTTAGCGTAGAAGTAATGATAAGCTTTGATTTAGAAAGCAAACGGAGTGGATTCCTGAAATGTGGAGTGTATGTCGAAATTTTTTCATGTGAGTCTTTTGGAACCTGAAAAGCCGTTTTGAGTTTCCAGCAACAAGGGACTTGATAACAAACGGTGGCGGAAGGGAAAGGGCATGCTTAGCCCGCGTTAGGATCAGAAATAGAAATTCAGGGTTCATATGATTTTAATAGAAGGCATCTTAATGGTGTTATGAAAACGCATGCAAATTTGGTGGTCGCTCAATGATTGAATATGCTCATTTGGTAACTGAGCTAGCAGTTATCGTTTTTTCGCTTGCTTTGTCTTTCTATTGCTTCAGACTGGTTAGTATTTATCTCAAAGGCGGCCTCTTTGCGCCTGCATTCAGAATCTTTGGAATAGCCGCTTTGTTGTTTGCAGTTGCTTATGCTGTCGACGTCGGTTTAGATATGGCAGAAATAAAGATTCCTGAGTTTGGTCTTCTGCATCACTTTCTAAACGCTCTCTTCGTAGTCACCCTCTTTGTTGGAGCTAACAAACTCTATATTGCTTGGAAGATGATTGGAGGGAAGAAGTAGTTTGAGTGAGAACACTGGAGCAACAACGTCAACGCTGAACTTTGAAGATGTCGCAACTCTTTTTCATGGGATCTTGTTTGCGTATCAGAAGGCTACAAGCGATATTCTTGGATCAGGAACAGCGGTCTTTGCGCATCCTATCCTAGATATCATTAGGAAAATCAGTGAGCGAACAGGAATCAACTTAGTTGAGGGGAAGGACTTGGATAAGGTATTTGAGAACTTTGCCAGGATATTGCCGACCTCAGGAGTAGCCAAAGGGGTGCGATTTGAAAAACTAGCTGATGAAAAGTATGTTTTGCACATTGATGAATGCGCGTGGGCGCGTCATATCCACAGCGAGTTGAAACCCGAAGATGTGACTTGCCCACTCGCGCTGCTGGCTATGGCTGTTTTCGAAGAAATCACAGGCAAAAGAGTAAAGTTGGCTCATTCCAAATACATGTCGGACGGAACAAAAACCACCATTACCCGCCTTTAGCAACTAAAGCGAACTATCTTCGGAAAAATGAAACTTTTCCCCACAAATAAGATAGAAAACACTACGAAGCGGCACAGGTGCGAGGGACGGGATTTGAACCCCAGCGCTGATGGAGAAGTCACCCGTATATCCCCTTTCTTTTCAGTTTTTTATACGATGCTATAATTCGAAATCCGTTTTCCCACGCAGCATTTATTGTAGTTTTGTTCTTCAAGTAAACACAACGGTTTATTAGTATCTTGTTTCACAAGACATACTAAACAGCTCGCAAACATGAAGGTGATTGAATGTCAAAGATAGTAAAAATCCTAAAAAGCGACGACTTAGAAAGTCAAGAAAGAAATGTCGAAAGAATAAAAAAGGAAATCACTAGCCTAAACGAAACTCTTGAAATCAACCTTGAAGTCCTTGAGAAACTAAGAACTAGATCGCGTGATGAATTAACCTGTTAAAAGAATGAGGTTTAAGCTTGAGTGAATTAGCATACGCCGATGAGGTAGTCACATCGGCGCTGGTTACATCTACTCTAGAGAACATTCCCACAAGAAGAACTGTTGTTTATCAGACACTTATAGACCCCACTGTGGTGAGGATTGCAGGCGAAAAAACCAAGAACAAACTATTCAATAAGTATCTCTTCAAGCTAACCACTCCAGAGGAAATTGAGTTTGATTCGATCGAGAAGTATTATGAACCATTCATAGTGGTTAGTGGAAAGCATTTAATTGATTATTATCGCAAGTGCGCTTACGCGGTGAGAGTGGATAAGGAAGCTAAAGAAGTTATTCTTTTTGACCATACATTCATACCTGGACAAGCTTCGAATGCGGCTGTGAACGAAAGCAGCATTAGACTCGAGGGAGAAGAGCGATTAGTTAAAGAAACGAGAGCTTTCATCATATTAAACAGATACGGTCAAGACCTAAAGCTTAGTGAATTTCCATCTGCTCCTTCCGAGGAGAATCCTCAAAAACTGATTAAGTTATTCAAAATGCCGGAAATAGCTCCAAGCATTGAAGTGGAGGTTATCCGTAAAAGAATAGCACGACGACCAAGTGACGTAAATCGAATTGTAAATGAAGTGCTTGAAATTGATGAACGTTCGGTAATATACGCGCCTAGATTCAAGCTCACATATAAGTGCCCGCGAATAGGCAAAGAAGCCTACCTGAAATTTGACGGAGTTACATCAAAACGGATCCAGGAAAATGAAAACATTTTCTCAGTAGCGATAAACGCTATCAAGTCAGAACTGAAAGCCCTATTTGACGCTATAAAAAATAGTGTAAGACGCGTCCCGACAATAATCGGGGGCCGTCTCCAAAATCGCTAAAACGGAAGGGGACGCTTGCGCGCTAATAGAGGCAGGATTTGACTTTGTTTGGGACTTCAACGGAAACAAGCTCTTCCGAAAGAAAATGGAGCTGCCTATAACAATCACCCTTCGTAAACCCCACGCCTATTTTACCATAGTGGTGCAGGGGTGGGATTTGAACCCCCAGTCAGGTGGAGATGTCACCCGCATTTCCCTTTTTTCTTCTGAGAATGGTTAGGCTAGTTCAAGGTTTATAAATGAAGAATATACTCTGAATTCATAACTTCTTAAAGAAAGATCCAACAAAACTATAGTTATGTCAAAGAAAGCGGTATATGCTATTTTTGCATTAATAGTCGTCGTTTTATCTGTTTCAGCTTTTGCTTTAACTAAAATTCAACCTGCAGCTATCTTTCCATCTGCAACGCCCATTCGAGACGTACCCGATACGAGCGCATCTGCAATTACTTCACCGCCATTAAGTATGGATGGCATCAATACTCACACGCAAATATACGGCACAGATGCGGACCCGAATATGATCACCCTTGGTCCAAAAGTTGGTAATCATCCAGGATGGCCTGCTTATCCTACTAAGATGGGCATGGAATTTGAACTTGGTAATGCCACGCCTATTCTTGCTCCTCTTGATATGGTGTTTGTAGGTTTTTCTGATACTAGCGCTGATTATCGAATTCAAGATGGACTGAAACAATCACCATACAATGATTTGAAACTATGCTTCGAATCCACAAGCCCCGATTGGCCAGGTATGATTGTTGTTGTTTACCATTTGCTAAGTTCGCCCCTATTGCCTGGGCAAAGAATAGGTTACAGCCGCGGCGAGTGGTTAAGTGTTGTCCAGACCCAGGGGCATGTATTTTATCCTTTTGATGATTATGTGGTTACCGAAAATGGGAACGCAAGTTCATATAACGCTTTAATAGGATATACGGTAAAACGCGGGGAACTAATTGGATTCGCTGGTAGCGTTGGTACCCACTCTATGGCACCCTTTTGTTTTAAAGTTGCATACCCATCTGAAAATCCAACGGTTCAGATTGGAAACCGCTATCTTCATTGGGTTCAGCCAGGTTCTTTTTTCTATTGGAAAGCATATAGCCCTGAAGCCAATTTTCCCAGCGGTGTACTTGCTTATCCTTTCGAATGTGACGGCTATCAACTTCCTGCTGAACAACACGATGTAAATTTCAAGTACACTTCAATTAAATAAAATGAGAACATTAAATCGTTCAGAAAATGCAACTGAAAATAGTCAACTTTTCAGAACCTGACTAGGTGGTAGAACTAATGCTATAGGGTCCGACTTTGGTGCGGGGGTGGGAATTGAACCCTCATCTCTCTGGCGATGCCGCCAGTTAATCGTTTTCTCCCCGGCCCGCCTCCTTCTTTTTTACCCATTTGGGCTTTTCCGAGAGACTACGTTGAGTTTAGAATTTCGATTTTCACTAAAAGTCTCGTCCATAGTCTGCCATCAGTAAGCAGGCCTTGAGGTCCAACAATCGCTATTTTCAAAGGACCGTCAGAGGACGCCAGGCTCGCTCCATCCATGTAGTAGGCAACTATCATAGTTAATGGCTCCGTAGCTTGCGTCGCATTTCCCGTTACAGGATCATAAGTGTTTAACTCTTGTCCATTCACCTGCTGATAGGTGTAAGTCACTTTGAAATTATCTGTGCCTGTGACGCGAATCGTACTGTTGCTTGTGATGCCTCCGACCAAGTTGAAGATAGTTAGAATTGGCACACCCGTGTAATTGCCAACGCCTTGTATGCTACCTTCACCCCGTTTGTATCCTCCTACCGCGGTGTAAGCTTTGAGGGATGCCAAGTCACTCGAATTCAAAACCAACTCCTGCCCATTAGCGCCCGTAACAGTCAAATTCGTCGCCGGCAGAATAATGTTCGAGCCTGAATTGCTCGAAGGTTGCTTTCGAAACAATTGGAATATCTGCAGTGCAGCGACGACGGCTACAATAACGATGACGGCGATTGCAATTGCAGCGATTTTCTTATTGAATTTACTTCCTGAGCCCAAACTAAAATTCACCTATAACGCTTTAATAGTAATTTTAGTGATACTCATAAAAATATTTCGGAATTGTAACAAGAATGTAAAAAACATGCCGATTTAATGGGCTCACATTTTTCAAGAAGAAAAAATGCCTTTGGGCTTTTAGATTTTCCCTTTTGTCTTACCTATGTAGTACCCAGAAAGAGTAACGAGTACAAGAGTAACCCCGATAATGACAGCTGATATCGTAGCCAGCAATGTGGGATCCAATCCCCCTTCAGCTTGACCCGTTCCTTGCCAATAGGTAATAAGCGGCGTTTCGATCGGAGCCCAAGCAACAATAGCG
>DATEAU010000077.1:0-4714 GCA_035288165.1 Bathyarchaeia archaeon | reverse complement strand
AGCCACGATGAATGGCTGGGGCTGGCGGAAGGCATAACGAAAATCTTGAGGTTCTATGCTGCGCAGGGTTACGCCAGCTTCAACATTGTCGCGATGTCGGGACCTTTGGATGCGCATCTGGATTATTTTGACGTTAACTTGAGAATTATTAGCAGACCAGGGGTTCAACAGTTCTGTTTCACCGATGCGTGGGCAGTTCCTTACTTGCTTTGGGATGGTGAAGCGGTGGAAGAGCCGGAGCGGTTTGCGGAGCAGGTGAAGGCGTTCTTGGCGGAGAAGTGAGCATTAAATCTTTGTGGTAAAATTCTGGGTTAATTGGGCGGAACAACTTGGCTGAAGTCTTGTTTTATGTATCTGCGTTTTTCGCTGAGGTGACAGGTACAGTTGCGGGTTTCGGTTCTTCCACGATTTTATTGCCGATAGCGTTGTTCTTTTTTGATCTCAGGATAGCCTTGGTTTTGGTTGCGTTTTTCCACCTCTCAGGAGGCATTGGCAGAATCCTGTTTTTTCGGCGCAGTTTCGATAAAAGGTTGCTCTTGATTTTTGGAGCTCCAAGCGTCGTGTTAACAGTTGCTGGAGCGTTGTTGGTTAATTATTTGCCGCAGTCTTGGCTTAAAATTGTTTTAGCCGTTTTCCTCATTGCCTATGCCTTTTTGTCGTTGTGGAAACAGGAGCGGTGGGTTCCTGCAAGTGCAAGGAACGCCGCTGTCGGCGGCGGCTTATCAGGCTTCTTCGCTGGGTTAATTGGAACTGGCGGTGTTTTGAGGGGAGCTTTCCTGACCGCCTTTGGCTTGGAAAAATCAGTGTACATCGCCACGGCTGCTGTTGTCTCTGTGGCTGTGGATGTCACTCGTATTCCTGTTTATGTTGCAAGCGGGTTTCTCGAGCCACAGTCTTACATCACTGTTCTCATTCTCGCTGTTCTCGCTATCCCGGCCGCGTTCGTTGGAAACAGAATAGTCAAGCGCATCCCACAATCAACATTTCGCAAAATTGTTCTAGCAGCGATAATACTGGTAAGCATAAAATTGGTTTATGATGGATTCTCGCAGGTTTTCACTGGGTAGAAATTTCTGTGGGCTAACTATTCTTGCATCCGCGGTTGCTGAATTTCGCCAAGTACCCAAACGGATAGGAGAGCAAAAAGACTTCAACTACGCCGACGCCTACTGAGAAAGCTACCCCCGTCATTGTTTGTATCAGGAGGTTTATTGTGGAGAAGACTATCAGGAGGAAGAAGCCGTTAAGCCAGAAGCCTATCTGCCATCCTTCGCAGTAGTACAAGCGGTGGAGAACGATGATGTTCAATACACCAAGGATTAGGGGTTGGATAGCAAACATGGTTACCAAGAAGAGAGCAAACCCTATAGGCGGAATATAGAGCAAGAAAGCATTCAAGTAAGCATCCAGCAACAGTTGAATAGTGACTAGGGAAATTATTATTGTTAAGCCGTGGATGAATATTTGCTTTGACGGTTTAAGTATTCTGAGCAATCCATTCACCTACTTTCTGTTCTGCGAGTCTTCCGCGTATTCCGTAATTGTTGTCGGCGCTGTTCCAGTAGACTAGCCAGCAGCCTCTGAGTCCCATGTTCCTGAAAAGATTCAGACCCTTGATTATGTAGTTGCTTTGTGCCTCGTCGTCGCTTGCTGACATGCCAAACTCGGCAATAACCACTTCTTTATTCGTTATCTTTTGAAGAAGCTGTATCATGTTGGGGGAAAGAGTCAGGAGCGAATCCATGAACACGTCAAAACCTACGAAGTCCAGCTTCTCACTAAATTGAATCGGAAGGTTTGTCCGAACGATGAAGGCTGGTCCAAAATTGGTGTAGCGTTGTGCAGGAAGCTGATGCTGCTCAACTATGGAGTAGATTTCTTCGAATTTTGAGCCCGCTTCATCGTCTGTGAACAAGGCTCCCATGTCCCACGATGACGCCACATCAGGCTCGTTGAGGATTTGAATGTACGCTAGGTCTCTGCCCCACCTGTCAAGGTAATAATGTATATCCTCGGGGCTGTCGTGGTTGTTGATTATTAAGGCAACTTTTACGCCAAGTTCTCTAACAGCGCTGAAGAACACATCCGAAAGCGTGTTCAAATAATGACCAGGATTATTTGAATTAGCGACAAGATTAACGCGAATCACATCGAACCCCAAATCTCTGATGCGTGTTACTTCGCTGTAGACTTGCCCCACATTATCTCGCTCGTAAACGTAGCTCACTCCAACCTCAAAAGAGTTTGAATTTCTGGATGAAGAGGAATAGTAGAAGAAGGGGAAGAAAATCTGAACAAAAACCAAGATGAAGCACAGGCTGATAATGATTAATGTCCACGCCATCCTGTTGTTTCCGATTGCTACGAGACTTTGTTTCTTCAAGAAACTCCTTACGCCTCGTTTCCTGTAATCAGAGAGACTGCGCCTCTTCACGTAAAGCAGAAAACTGACGCTGGCGGCAACCGCAATAGCTACCACTGCGAGAACTAGTTCTGTTGGGAAGCGAGCCGCTATCGTGAACTGGATTGTTTCCGAGGTTCCGACCAGTTCCGACAGATCCCGCGCATAAACTGTCAAGTTATGGGTTCCAACTTCCAGTCCAGTTAGAGTGGTGTTTCCAGTTATTGTAACGGCTTCTTGCCCGTCAAGGCTGTAGCCGAGCCATGAGGCTTGCTCGTTTACTGAAAATGTTAACGGGATGTCGCCTGTTTCATACGTTTTACTTTTTGGACTTGAGATTTTAACCACGGGAGCTTGAAGTTCTGCTTCTTGAGTTATCTTTACAAGAAATCCATTTCCCGCAGTCGGACCAGCAACTGCGTATCCGCCGTCTTCCGTGCGAATTAAACTTGGTGATGGATAATCCAATGCCCATCCTGCTTCCAATCCCAACGGAATTTGCCAAAGTTCACTTCCAGATGAATCTGTCCGGATTAGTGTAGTTGCAACAACTTGAGCTACCAAGTAGCCCTCCTCAGAAGTCTGCACGATCGCGCTAAAGCTATCATTTGGATATTGCCCATAAGGCAAGTTCCATTGTTCATGACCTTGAGAATCGATTTTGATCAGCCATGGAACTCGTCCGCCGCTGGATTGCCAATCTCCCATTCCTGCGAGAATGAACCCTCCGTCCTTGGTTATTGCCACAGAGTTGACGAAATGCACATCAAAAATGTCTCCATAAGGGTAGGTTTCACTCCACTGTTGATTGCCATTTGAATCAAGTCTGGCTAGCCAAAAATCAGTCTTCCAGTTGCCTGCCAACGCAAAACCACGGTCAACAGTTCCTACAACAGCAGAAACATGATAGCCACCCGTGTAGTTCTTATCCCACAATATGTTGCCTAGAGAGTCAACCTTGCGTAGCCACGCAAACGCCTCTCCATTCTCAACGCTATTGCCAACGACAATGTAGGTTCCATCTCTGGTCACAATTCCTTCACTAACCCCAGCCGAAAAACCCGGTTGGGTTACAGTAAACGTGCTTTCCTGGAAACCAATTACTTTCAGTGAGAAGCTTGAGAGCACGTTTCCTTCCGCATTTGTTTTAACGACGTCGCCGTTTTCGCGAAACAGCACGAATCCTGAATCACTGGTTTGCGCCAACGAAACCACATTGCCTAGCACCTTCTGCCATTGCACGTTTCCAGACGAATCTGTCTTGATCAACGTGGCTGCTTCGGATGACCAAGCCTTGCCAGCTATGGCGTAGCCTCCGTCCGAAGTCTGGATGACAGCGTTAGCCTGCAGCCCTTGATAGGTTTTGCTCCATTCGATTGAAGGCGGGTCAGGAGCAGCCATCGAGGAAGGAATGAAAACGAATAAAACTGAAAAAATTAGCACTAGAGTAACGATATTTCTTTTGAACAGTGAAGAGGCGGAGCTAAGGCGCTTCAAAGATGACGTCCTCAAGTTTATCTTACTCACAAATAAAATGAATCGGCACTTATATTTTTGCCAAAAATGCCCCGCAAGAAATCGTCGACTGCTTACCTGAAACCTGCCTAATCAGAGGCCTTTTAAGTAAGGGAGAGGCGCAGCCGCTTCAGAGCATACGAACAAACGTTCAGAGGCTACATTTTATCAGGAGCTACAACACCAATCAACGTCAAGCCGTTATGAAGCACTGTTCGTATTGCCTCGGTTAAGGCTATCCTTGCGTCACTGAGCTCCTGCGTTTCAGCTCTGAGAACTGACAGAGCGTTGTAGAAGGTGTTGAACTTATCCGCCAACGCATTCACGTAGTCCGCGATTAGGTTGGGTTTGAGGTATTCCGTGGCTTCGACGAACGTATCCGGAAAACTTGCCAATAACAAGATGAGTTCGTGCTCCAGCCTCTCCTTCAATAATTCGAAAGCGGCCTTTTCAGGTGTCCTCGCTGTTTTCCGTAGGATGCTGCAAGCTCTTGCATGTGTGTACTGAACGTAAGGCGCACTGTTGGTCTCGAAATTCAGTACTCGATCCCATGTGAAAACTACGGGTTTCGATGGGTCAACATCCACCAATGCGTAGCGCACGGCGCCTAAACCGACGAAGTTCGCGATTTTCCGTTCTTCTTCCTCGCTCAACTGTGGTGAACGCTTCGAAACCTCTTCGAAAGCCCGTTCAACCGCTTCGTCCAAGACCTCGTCGAAGGTGATGTAGTGTCCTCTGCGGCTGCTCATCTTATAGCCTGGCAAAGTCACGAGGTTGTAGGCGAAGTGGACGAAGTTG
>DATEAU010000076.1:0-8910 GCA_035288165.1 Bathyarchaeia archaeon | reverse complement strand
CCAAGTCTCCGTTTTGTTTCTTTCCCGAGCAGAACTCCCTGCTTCTCATCGTAAGAAATGTAATCATCCATCAACTGCGAAACATGCAGCAACGCATCCACAGGGCCAATTCGTACGAAAGCACCGAAGTCTGCGATTTCCACAACATCGCCTTCCACGATTTCCTGAATGACCGGGTAGAAGGTTAACAGCGAAAAATTCACCTTATGAAAGGTGGCGCCGTCGCCTGGAATAATTTTCCCGATAGGACTCACTTCAACACGCGTAACGGCTATGACGTAGCCCAGTTCCTCATCCACCACGCCTTCGTACTTGGCTTTAACTTGGTCACGACCAACTTTCTCGAGGGGGTTGCCGAAGGTCTCAGGCGGAATGCGTATGGTATCCTGTAGCGTAATCAGCTTAAACATTGAGTTATATCAACCCGTCAATCTCTAGACGAGATTTTTGTCTGACATAAATCACTGGCACACTTATATCTCTTAGCCTCTTCCGCAACTGTTCATCATTCGTGAAAACAACAGCCTTCCATTCCGCAGCCGCCTTAACTATTACATCATCCACGTCCACAAGTGAACCCGCATCCACTTCAACAAGCCTGCACTTCTCAGTCAGCCTCAACGCGCAAGCCGCTTCCCTCCGCAACTTAGGCGAACCTTTCTTGGCAAGCGTTTCCAACTCGCGCTTAACCGCCGAAAGCAGAATTAAATCGAAACGTCTGTTCAGCAAACGCTCCAACTCGCCGAAAATGTCAATCTTGAACTTAAGCGGAACAAACAAAGCGTTCGAATCCAGGATAACTTTTAAGGTTTCTTTTCGCTCTGGTTTAGCCGCCACCTGACCTTCCACCTTGCCATGTAATTGCTTTTGCATCTTGCTTCACAGGTTTTGCGCTGGGCGGACTTAAAACTGTTTAGCCCAATACAGCGTTGTTTCTAGAGTCAGTTTTATATAATTTAGGCAAGAATGAAGCAAGCAATAACAAGGGTTTGAGAGCCGATGCAACGCGAAAAATCTTGTGGCGCCGTAGTCTTCATTAAAAACAGTGAAATAAACTACCTTCTCCTGCGGTATGCGGCTGGGCACTGGGACTTCGTAAAAGGCAACGTTGAACCCAACGAGAGTGAGAAAGCCACCGTGCTTCGTGAACTGCGGGAGGAAACAGGCATCGTAGCTACTCAAACCATTGAGGGCTTCAGAGAAAGAATAGAGTACTACTACCGGCGCCAGGGCGAAACAATCCGCAAGGAAGTCGTCTTCTACCTGATCGAAGCACATGACAAGAGTGTCGAGTTATCCTTCGAGCACATTGGCTTTGACTGGCTAAATTACCAGAGTGCCATGGAAAAACTCACGTTCAAGAATGCAAAAGATGTTCTGCAAAAGGCTAGAGCGTTTCTGCAGAATCAGGGCGCAAGCAACGTTTCAAAATAGCTTTTAAGCGTTCAAGTTTGTTTTTCTAGGATAATTCCGTACCCGATTAGTCTCCATCTGGCGGTGATTTTCCTGCTAATTGCCACTCTTGAACTGGGTGGCGCGCAGATGGGTCTTGTCAGCTTAACTTTGATAACGTTGTTCTTAACCGATGTAACTTTCCCCAGATTCACCATTGCACCGACATGTAGTAGCAGGGTCTCGTCAAAGTTGATCCTCTCAATCTTTAAAAGTTCTTTTGTTCCGACGGCACGCTCTAAAACGTGCGTTTCCAACGTAAGTTCCGCCAACGTGGGCGGCAACAAGCCCGTTTTTCCAGCAATGTTGCCCGTTAATCCGTCTGCTTTTGAATAAGACGGGTCCAGCAATGTGCCAACGCCGACTAATCCCCCGCAGGTGGCTTCTTTGACGTTTGCTTCGCCAGCTTGAAGGCTAACTATTTCGCTTATCAGTGGGCTGTAAATGTTTTTTCCTTCTTTTTCAATGCTGATTCCTGGGCGTATTTCTATCTCGTCGCCGACCATGAACCTGCCTTGATTGATTGTTCCTCCGATGATCCCTCCTTCTAAGTCTTCGATTTCGGTTCCGGGTTTGTTGGTGTCGAAGGAGCGTATGATGTACATGAGCGGAGGCAACGTTTCATCTCTCTTCGGAGATGGGATGATCTCCTCTATCGCCATGAGGAGAACGTCGATGTTTATTCCTCGTTGCGCAGAAACTGGAATTATCGGTGCTTTCTCCGCAACTGTCCCCTTGATAAAAGCTTGAATTTCCTCATAACTCTTGAGTGCTCTTCGTTCGTCAACAATGTCTATCTTGCTTTGCACAATGATGATGTTCTTTATGCCCGTAGCATCGGCTGCCGCAAGATGCTCCCGCGTCTGAGGTTGGGGACATGGTTCGTCAGCTGCTATAACCAAGATTGCTCCATCCATTATGGCAGCGCCTGAAAGCATCGTAGCCATCAGCGCTTCATGTCCGGGCGCGTCCACAAAACTTATGGCTCGGACGAAAACTGCTTCTGAATTACAGGCGGGGCAGACGGGTTTAGTGGAGTAGTTTTTTGGCGGTTCGCATTTTGGGCACTTGTAAATGGGTAGGTCAGCGTAGCCCAGTTTAATCGTGATGCCTCGTTTCAGTTCTTCACTATGCCTGGACGCCCAAACGCCTGTGAGAGCCTGCACCAGCGTTGTTTTTCCGTGATCAACGTGACCTATGGTGCCGATGTTGGCTTCTGGCTGCTTAGGCAGAGGCGTGTTTTGGTTACTCATTTCTTCTATTCCACTGTTTATGAATTACTCAGGATTAAAATAAAGGATGTTAATATGTTTTAAGCTCTAGGCGCCGCTTGGGGCTTGAGCTTGAGGTTCAGGTGCTGACTTTTCATCTTTCGTCTTCTTTGGTTTCTCAACGATTTTTGCGTTAATCTGAACAATCTCGTCTGTTATCACATTTCCGCGTACCGCTTTGCGTTTTCTTTCACCCTTATTTTTCGGCTTAAATCCTACGCCTCCGCTTATCACGATGTTTCTGCGGACGCCGCCGTGAACGCTTGGTCGCATGGGTACGCCGTCTTTGTCCGAGCCTCCGACTATTTTTATTTTGTGAGCTGGTAAATCTACCGTTGCGCCTTCTATTGTTTCTCCGATTCTTCTTCCGATGAGCGGAGCGGCACGTGCTTCTTCGAGCTCAACCACCTTTGAGGTTCCCGTTTCAGGGTCGGAGACTATTACCTTGAATTTTGCCATTTGATGGTTACTCCAGCGAAGTATGAAGTTGGGCATCTCTCTATTAAGGATTTACGAGAGCTTTCTCATCTTTTTGCCTATTCTCACATTCCTTTCAAGGTGACTGAAAGTTATGTGAGTTCCATGCGATTAGCTGTTTCGTCACGAAAAAACGATTACACTGACATTCTCTTTAAGTAAGGGAGGGGGTGCCTCTCCGAGCAAGAAGTCCAAAAATTACTTTCATTTTAATTCAGGTAAACGTTTTAATCTGCCTTTGAAATCGTCATTCAGGTCATGTGGCGGCTCGGGTTCTTCTTTCACGAGATGGCGTTCGGGCTACTCTCAGTGTTCATTCCGCTTTACTTGGTTACGCCTGCAATAGGCGGCTCGTTAGTGGACATAGGCATAATGACTTCGCTTGCCCTCGCCTTCTCCATTCCTGCCTCTTTCTTCTGGGGTTACATCTGTGACCGAACCCGACGTTACAAGCGTTACATTCTTCTGTCTTTCTTTTCTTCAGCGATTATTCTTTTCCTCTTCACGCTTCCTTTCTCCCAGAACATAGCCATGTTCATTCTACTTTACGTGGTTATGTCTGTGCTTCACGTGGCACATGAGGCACCGAAAAACGTTTTGATAGCTGAACATTATTCAAGGGAAGAATGGGAACATTCCTTCTCGTTTTATGAAGGTCTTACAGAAATTGGTTGGTTTCTAGGCTTAGTTCTCGGTTTTGCTTTCGCATACATCTTCAGTCTAAACGTCGTTGCCAGCTACACATTATATCTATGCAGTGCTCTAAGTTTGGTCGCTTTCCTCTTGTCCATTTTCCTGATTGCAGACCCGTTGATGATTTTCGAAAGACGATTGGTGGGTATTGAAAGGAAGCTGGATTACACTTTCCGTGGCGTGGAAAACTCGACTAGGCTGCTGGATGGGTTGCCGGTGCGGGAAAAGTTCAGGGCAGAAAGTTTCTTTGGGTTTGGTCTTGGCTTGGCTCTTTTTTCTTTGGCTTCGAGTTTGTTCTTTACGCCGTTGCCGATCTTTTTTTTGCAGCCACCGCTTTCTCTGCCTGTTAGCTTGATTTTTGTGGTTTACATGCTGAACTCGGGAGGTGCTATGGCTGGATATTTCTTCATAGGGAGACGTGCCACGTCAATTGATGCCAAAAAGCAGATGAGACGAGTTGTGCTTTTGAGAAGTTTTCTCGTTTTCCTGTTGGTTGGCGTTGTGCAGTTTGCGTTTTCTCCTACACTGTTGGCTGGGGCGATTCTGGTTTTGTTAGGTTTCGCTTACGCGGTTTACTATATTCTTATGATCTCTTTGTCGATGGAGCTTATACCCGCGGGGAGAGCTGGATTGTTCGATGTTCTCGTAGGAATCGGCGGGGCGACGGGTTCGTTTTTTGGACCTTTCTTAGCTCAGATGCTAGGGTATCTTCCTCAGTTCCTTGTTGCTGGCGCTTTGTTTTTCGCGGCATTTGTCGTGCTAAAAATATTCTCCTGAAAAGTTGGGCGAAAAAAAGAAAAGAAGAGATGTCGCACAGTTTATTCTGTGTGGACTCTGAAGAGGTCGATGTCTTCGCGCATGCTGGGTGTTAGCTCAAGGAAGTCTCTGACTGCGCGTTCGATGTCTTTTGACTGGGTGACGTATCTTCCGACGATGAGTATGTCAGCGCCTTGCTCCAAGGCTTCCTTTGCAGTTTCTGGAACTATCCCGCCTGCGACGGCGATTAGGAATTTTTTGTCGCTGAAGGTTTGGCGCAGTATCTTTATGCGTTCTAGGCCGCAAGTTCTTCCGCTTTCCTGATCTATTCCGCGGTGCAGTATAACGACGTCCGGGAACTCTTTCATGGGTTTCAGTTTTGCTACAGGGTCTTCGACGTTGAGCATGTCCACTACTCCGTATATTCCGAGGCGTTTGGCTTCGTGGACAAATGCGTCCAATGTTTCTGGCGGTGCTAGTCCTGAGGCGACGACTGCGTCTGCGGTGTCCTCGTAGGCGATGTCTACTTCGACTTTGCCAACGTCGAGGGTTTTTAGGTCGGCTACCATGAAGGCGTCTTTGGTGGTTTGTCTGAGGTCGTTCATGACTCGTGTTCCGTAACGTTTGATTAGTGGTGTTCCGACTTCGATGATTATTCTGTCGCTTCCGGGGAGTTGGGCAATGACTTTTTTGGCTTTTTCCAGATCTGGATTGTCGAGTGAGATCTGTAGGTATGGTGGTCTCCATAGGCGTGGGACTTTGAAGCCCATTATTGGGTGTTTGGCTCGGTCTTTGTCGTAGAGCATCTTCTCTATAGACGGATACTTGGTTAATGCTCTTTTTAGGGCGAGTTTCGTGGCGCTGTAGTTGTACATGTATACCTTGCGGAAGTCGGTTGCTTGCGGGTGGATGAATACGCTGCAGATAATTACCCATTCGTCCACTTTGTCTCTTGGTATGATGTTTTCTTCGACTGAGTCTGCAACGGCTTTGGCGATTGCGGCTTGCGCTGGACCGAAAATTTTTCCAGCATCCTCCATGTTCTTAACGGTAACTTTTGGAACTAGCAGCGTGTACGGCTTAGGCGGCAGGTTTGGCCTTATCACTGCCAGCAGAGGCGTGTGACCAGCAGACAAGTTTGATAATCCAGATGCAAACGCTTTCCCCACGGGGCCTTCTTTGTTGCCTATGAGTAAGTCTATGTGGGCGAGTTCAGTTCCTTCACCTAAAAGTGCTTCACCAATCAAATATATGTTTCCTGAATCATCGACAACTTCGGACTCGTTTGTCGGCATACTGTCTAATACCTCTTTGAAATCGACATTGAACTCTTTCATCCATGTATACAGCGTATCTCTATGTACTTTTAAGGCTTTCGCGGTTGCTGATATTGTCGGTTTTCTCGGCCTTTCTCTATGAATCGGTTTTTGTGGCGTCGTTTTCTTTGCGGCTTCCATTAGAGTTCTTATGAGTTCTTCACGTGTTTCAGGTTTCTTGGCGTCCATTCCCGACATTTTAGTTCACAGGACTGTTGTGTGTTGTACCTTATATTTAAGAGTGTCGGAGGAGGGCTTGTTTCGCGACGGGGTATTCGCCTTTTTGCGCTGCGGCTGTCGGTTGGGTGTCAGAGTTTTTGCGATGGGGACTTGGCGAAGGAAATTAGGCGTTTCTGCGGTTTCTATCGCTATGTCTATATATCTTAGATGCGTAGTGAGGCTACATTAATGCCGTGGTGCGTAAAAAATGTGGATAAACTGGGCATGCATAAGCGTTATACTTCTAGGCATTGTTTTGTTCCTCTATGGTGCAAACGTTTATGATGCCGCTGTCGGGTATGCAGGCATATTTCTTTTCTTAGCTGGCGTAATAAGTTTATTTGCACTCTATATTTACGGCGAATTGACGAAAAAGTCACCTCAGAATCCATAGAGTTCGCTGTATTTCTCGTTAAGGTAATCCAGGTAAGCTTTAGCGTCAAGTTCCTGTCCTGTTGCTTTCTTGATTAGTTCTTCTGGGTCGTGCAGGTTACCTTGGCTGTGGATGTTTTGGATTAGCCATTTCTGCACGCTTTGAAGGTTGCCTTGGGCGAGTTGGCTTCGCCAGTCTGGTATGCTCTCGGTAATTTTTTTGAGTAGTTGTCCGCTGTAGATGTTTCCGAGCGTGTAGGTTGGGAAGTAGCCGAACAAGCCGCTTGGCCAATGCGTGTCCTGCATTACGCCTTCAGAGTCGTTTTCAATCTTCATACCCAAGATTTCGTGATACTTCTCGTTCCATATTTCTGGGAGCTCGTTGACTTGTGTTTTTTCGTTGAAGAGATCTTTCTCTATTTGGAACCTTATTACGATGTGTAGGTTGTAGGTGACTTCGTCAGCTTCTACGCGGATTTTCGAGGGATTAACCTTGTTTATAGCATGCAAGAATGGTTCCAGCTTGAGTTTTTGCAGTTCTGGGGCGGTTTTTTTGAGTTTGGGGAGGAAGCTGGTCCAGAATTCTTTAGAGCGTCCGATTATGTTTTCTGTAAAGCGCGATTGGGATTCGTGGATACCCATGGAGCAGGATGTGCCGATTGGCTGGTACTTCCATTCTTGATTAAGGTTCTCTTCGTATAGTGCGTGTCCTGTTTCGTGGAGCACTGAAAAGATTGAGCTTGCAAAGTTGTTTGTGTAATAGTGGGTGGTTATTCTGACGTCGTCGTAGTATCCTGTGCTGAAGGGGTGTTCGGTTTCGTCGATTCTTCCTGCTGCGCGAGGTGAGGTGGTGTCGTAGCTGAGTTTTTCTGCTAGTGCGGTGGCGATTTTTCTTTGGGTTTCGACTGGAACGTTTTGGCTGAGTATGTTTGTGTTTGGTTGGTTGTGCGTGTTTTGGATTTTTTCCAGTAGGGTTGATAGTCCTTTTTGGAGTTTAGTGAATATTGGGGTGATTTGGGTTGCGGTCATTTTGGGTTCGTATACGTCGAGGAGAGCGTCGTATGGCGTGGTTGTGGCTTTTACTTTCATTAGGATTTCTGCTTCTAGCTTGGTAAGGTTTAGAAGTTTCGTCAAGTCGGGTTTTAGGAGGCTGAAGTTTTTGGTTTTTTTGGCTTTTTTCCATGTGTTAGCGGTTATGGCCTGCTGTTTGGCGGTTTCTGAGACGAGTTTTTCGGGTAAGGCTGTTTGTTCCTCGTAGTTTCGCTTGATTACGTACATGTTTCGTTTTTCTGTTTGGCTTAGGTTTTCGTATTCTGAGTTTTTGGTTATTTGTTTTAGGAGTTTCCCGATTTCTGGGTCGGTGCTCATCTTGTGGCTTAGGCGGCTTAGCAATGCCAGTTGCTGACTGCGTAGCTCCACAGCTTTTGGAGGCATCATAGTTTCCATATCCCAATGGATGATGCTTTCGGCTGATTGGAGGATGATGAGGTCTTTGGTTTTGGTTAGAAGCTTCTTGTAGGCTGAGCGAATGTTAGTTGTCGTGTTTTTTTCGCCTATGGGTGTTCTTGTCTTTGGTTTGTATTATGGTTTTGTGCTGGTTGTTCGTAAATTGGGTCTTTACGGGTGCTTTCTAGTATTTTTGGGTGCTCTGTGTTGCCAAGTGCACTTTTCTAGTATTTTGTTGCGGGGTTGGAGAACTGTTGTCCGATTTTTTGACTATACTCCCCCTTTGTATAAAGGGAAAGTTGGCCGTAGGTGTTGTTATTTTCTAGGTTTGCAGGAAGAATCTCGGTTATTTGGATTCGCGGAAATTGTTTTCTAAATTCATATATCTTTTATAGTTGAAAACTATAGCGTTCCTAGTGGTTGGA
Organism: Bathyarchaeia archaeon; assembly: GCA_035288165.1. Lineage (GTDB taxonomy): Archaea > Thermoproteota > Bathyarchaeia > Bathyarchaeales > Bathycorpusculaceae > UBA11855. The sequence goes on along the minus strand of DATEAU010000076.1, from coordinate 483 downwards.
AACTTTGGTCTTTGGAAAATCCAAGAACAGGTTGCAAGTTGATTTGGGCGATTTGCAGGATGAAACAGAACACCTTTCCAGTTTTCTGCAGTCAAGTCTCAAAGTTGAACCGACCTCTAGCAAGAATAGGCTGGCAATAGAATCAGAGGAACTATTCCCGAAAGAGCTACAGAGAGTAGTTAACAAATTCATTTACCGACAACACTTGAACGGCACACACTGGGTTTCGCTAGAAGGCAGCGTCGTCAAAATCAATAAGTTCCAGAACGCCAAGAAACCAGAGAAAAACAAAAAACCCGGAACATCGCCAACCTTTGCACATGGCTTCTAATCAGTTGAGAATTTGTGGTGCTCCGGCCGGGATTCGGACCCGGGTCTTCGGCTCGAAAGGCCGGAATACTTGACCGGACTATACTACCGGAGCGCTCCTAAAAGGAAGAGCATCATGCAAGTGTTTTTCGACTCGAATAAACCTTACCCTTC
>DATEAU010000075.1:0-6988 GCA_035288165.1 Bathyarchaeia archaeon | reverse complement strand
TTGGTTTGCCTCTGTTCTTGGTTGGAGCTGTTGTTGCGGTTGGAACGTGCTTGCCGGAGCTGGCTTTTGCTCTCCGCGCGTGTAACAAGAAACACTGTGGACTTGGGTTAGGAAACATTTTGGGGAATGTTCTTGCCGACTCAATGTTGACGATAGGAATAATTGCGCTTATACAGCCGATTAAACCCAGATTCCTTGTCTCGCCATTCTCGACAGGCGTGTTTGTAGCAATATCCATGTTGCTTGTTTACGCTTTATCGAGGGATGGCGTGTTGGATAGAAAAGATGGAGCCCTTCTCGTCATTGTTTACGCGATCTTCATTGTTATGCAATCTATAATCGGCGGAATCTCAGAATAGCTTCTTGAAGACTCAGACAGCTTCGGCACTAACCACTTCTCTTTGGTTGAAGCCACCACACGCTATCCCTGGTCTGTGGTCTCTGGCGCAGATGCAGACGCCTTCAATTTCTTCAAAGTTGGCGCAGTTCACACAAAACCTATCATATAACTTGTCTTTGTCAACGTTTGCATTTTTAGGCTTGAATTCTTGGCAGCATACTGAAGGCCCATGGTGAAGGGCACACAAGGCGACGCGGTCGATGTCTCTTCGGTCTTCAAGATTCAAACAATCCTTACAACTTTCAACATGCATGGATAACCACCATTACGAAAGTGACTTGGACAAACATACACAATATACGCAATAAACCATATAAAAGTTTCGGTTTATAGGAATATACTCAACTAAAGACTACCAAAACCAGAATTACAGCGACAAACGTTAAGAGCCTCAGTAAAGTACAGCAATCAGAAAAAAAGAGCACGCTATCAAAACCCAGCATCGCCGCCTTAAAATGAAAATTGCCGCTGTCCCAAAAAAATCATTGACAAGCCATCATATTTGGAGCCTATCAGCCAATCAATGCACGTAACCTATAGAGGGTCTATCCAGAAACTTCGGTGCTTTAAATAAGGGGGGCTATAGACAAAAATCGCATAACAGTCCCAAACTTACTTAAGCTGAAGAAGGGGAAAATTCTAAATGGGAGAATCTCGCTGAGTATAGCGCGTTAGAGTTGAAGGTCATGAGTGAAAAGAAAGAAAGAGAAGACCCAGTTAAGATGCATAAGGACGCCAACAACCTGTTGGAGAGTGGCAAATACCAAGAAGCAAAAGCCGTGTTTCTTAGAACTGCTGAGCTTTACCGCAAGTCACAGAACTTCTTCGACGCTACGACGATGTTGTATAAAGCTGGCGAATCCGACTTCGGACTAAAAAACTACGAACAAGCCGCTGAAAGCTTCATGAAATCCGCTGAACTCTCATTCCAGAAAGGCTTCGACAGATTCGGCGTAAGCGCACTGGATTACGCGAAAGACTGCTACAACGCCTTGGGAAACAAGGAAAAAGTCGCGGAACTGGAGAAGAAAATCAAAGAAGTCAAGGCAAAACTCGAAAGCGCCTTCTAAAACCGCTTACCAAAATTCAGCGCTTGGAACAAGCGCCAAGCCAGTTTTTCTATTCATCCAACACATTAAGGAAAAAACAATGCCAACCCTCTTCAAAAACCTCGCCGAAACCCTCGAAAAAGTAGAAGCCACCAAAAAACGCCTCCAAACCGTAAACACAATCGCCGAATTCCTGAAAATCCTAGAAACAGACGAACTGGAACCAGCAGTCAACATGATTCTCGGGAGAGCTTTTCCAAAATGGAGCCAAAAAACCCTCGACGTAAGCTGGACAATCCTAAACGCAATCTTAAGGCGGATAACGCAGGTTGACTGGAACGTCTTCACCGAAGCCTTCAGCAGCACAGGCGACATCGGCACTGCAACAAAAACACTCTTCGAAAAAACCCAAGTCAAAAGACAAACCCAACTCATCCAGAAACAACTAACAATAACCGAAGTCCGAAACACTCTGGAAAACATTGCCGCAACTTCGGGTTCTGGCTCGAAAGAACGAAAAGAGCGGTTAATGGAAGCCTTATTCAGCCAAGCATCACCAATCGAAGCGAAGTATTTGGTAAAAATCTTTACTGGCGAAATGCGAACAGGCTTCCACGAAGGCTTAATGGAACAAGCAATCGCCAAAGCCTTCGAAGTTCCGCTTGCAACGGTGCAAAACGCAAGCATGAAGCTTGGCGACGTTGGCGAAGTAGCTGGTTTAGCTAAAACAGGCAAAGAAGCCTTATCCAACGTAGGTTTCAGAGTTTTTAGACCAGTAAAACCCATGCTCGCGCAAGTCGCCGACAACGTTGACGAAGCCCTGAAAGCGCACGACGGCAAAACTGCGTTTGAGTACAAGTATGATGGTGCAAGAATCCAAATCCACAAGCTCGGCAACGAAGTGCGCATATTCAGCAGAAGATTAACCGATGTCACGCTGAGCTTGCCAGAAATCGTCGAAACCGTAAAAGCCAACATCCCAGCGAACGAGGCAATCCTGGAAGGCGAAGTAATCGCCGTTGACTCGTCAGGTTTTCCGATTCCGTTTCAGCATTTGATGCGCAGATTCAAACGAATCCATGGAGTAGCAGACACGGCTGAAAGAATCCCGCTTAAACTGCACCTGTTCGATGTCCTTTACTTGAACTGCGAAAACCTAATTGGCTTGCCTTACACGAAACGCAGGGAAATTCTAGCGGAAAACGCGGGAAAAATCCCAATAACAAAACAAATCGTCACTAGCAAAACAGAAATGGCAAACAGCTTCCTGCAAGAAGCCATAAACGCAGGACACGAAGGCTTGATGGCGAAAAAACCACACAGCCTATACACGCCTGGAACACGGGGAAAACGGTGGTTCAAAATAAAAACCGTTCTTGAACCATTAGACCTTGTTATCACGGCTGCGGAATACGGTTATGGACGAAGACACGGTTGGCTATCAAATTACTATTTAGCGGCACGAGACGCTGAAACAGGCGAATTTGTCGATTTGGGGAAAACCTTCAAAGGCTTAACCGACGCAGAAATCATCGAGATGACGAAAAGGTTGAAAGAATTAGCTGTCAGCGAAAACCGTTGGCGAGTGATTGTCGTGCCGAAGATTGTTGTTGAAGTGGCGTACAATGAGATTCAGAAAAGCCCGACATACAATAGCCAAATGGCACTACGGTTCGCACGAATAACCCAGATAAGAGACGATAAAGCACCTGAAGACGCAGACACCATCCAAAAAGTCAGAGAAATCTACGAAAAGCAATTCAAGAAAAAAGGCAGATATAAAACTGAATAGAACACACAAGTAACACGGGAGCACGACAAAATGAAACCTGAAGACAGAAAGGCATTCGCCAACGAATTCTTCAACCGCCAAACAATCATGAAAGAAATCGGCACCAAAGGACAACGCAAGCTAGCACAAGCCAAAGTGGCAGTTGTCGGTGCAGGTGGACTTGGCACGGTTTCCTCGCTTTTCCTCGCGTTAGCTGGCGTTGGCTATCTGCGCTTAATCGACCAGGACACAGTTGAAGTTCAGAACTTGCACAGGCAAATCCTCTACACGGTTGACGACCTGCAGTATCCGAAGGTAGAAATCGCCGTGAAAAGGTTACAGCACCTTAATCCCTTGTTGAAAGCTGAAGCTGTTTCCGAGAACTTGAACGCTGCTAACGTTGAAAAGCTTCTGGCTGGCGTGGACTGCGTGGTTGATGGCTTGGATAACATGGTAACGCGTTATCTGGTGAATCGCGTGTGCGTGAAGATGAAGATTCCCTACGTCTTTGGTGCAGCGATAGGTTTGGAAGGCAACCTTTCAGTTTTCTCAGCGCCTGAAACGCCGTGTTTGGAATGTGTGATGCCGAACCTTTCGGACAGTGAACTGCAAACCTGCAACACTCGCGGCGTGCTGGGCGCAACTCCTGGAATAATCGGTGCCATGCAAGCCATGGAAACAATAAAGCTGATTTCTGGTGCGGGTTCGCCTTTAAAGGGCAAGTTGATGGTTTGCGATTTCAACGACATGTCCTTCGCCACAATCGACATCTCGAAAAGAGCGAATTGCCCTGCATGCCAAGGCGAGTTAACAACAGAACTTCCGCGTGAAAAGCTTGTTTGGCTTTGCGGGCTAGACACGGCGAATATTAACCCGGAAAAACCGCTAAAAATCAACCTAAACGAAGTTTGCGAAAAGATGATAAAGCAACGCTTCAAAATCCGAGTGAAATCCCACTTAGTAATAGTCTTCGACTACAAAGACTTTCAAGTCAGCCTGTTCAACGGTGGACGCATTTTAATAAAAAACGTAACCAACGAAAAAACCGCACAAAAAGCATACCACGAAATACTCCAAACACTAAAAATAAACACTTGAAAATCTTTTAAGCCCACTCAGCAATGTGCTCGGGAAAGCTATAGCCTCCAGCGAGCAGTTGCTCTGGAAGGCACCAATATTTTTATTACGGTCTCAACGCTAGGGTTATGTTGCTGGGGTGGCCGAATGGTTCAGGCGGTAGCCTGCAGAGCTGCTCTATATGGGTTCAATTCCCATCCCCAGCTCTTTCAAAAAGCCATTTTTGATTCGGATAAAACCCAAGAAAGGCTTTAGTTGAAATCTCCTGAACACCGTTATCTGAGCCCGTGTTGGATATTTTTAGAAGCAGTTTTAAAGCCTTCCACACATAACCTTACAAAAGGAGGCGGCAACTTCGGGTAATGGCGATGATGTATTCCAGCTACTTTTGAAGTTTGTAGACACGAACTCCAACATTGCCGACACTCAGTGGGACCGAAGAATGAGCCCAAGACTACTCTTCAACCCGTACTCTGAATCAAGCGAAGACAAGAAGATAACAGCCCATTACTTCCTGCTCGCGTCGTCAATTCTTGAGGACAGAATCGTCGGGTTTTCTGAAAACGCAAGGAGCCTCCTCATACACCTGCACAAAAAATTCGGCAATCGCCTCTTCGAAATTCGCAAACCTCACTTATTTCAGGAAGAAATCGTGAAATGCGGGTTCTACGGCGACCTTGGTCCCCGAAAGGAGGCGATTTCTGAAGTCTTGACGAGCGTCAATCTTTTCGTGAAGGAAATAGCAGGAAAAAACGTTATTGACTATTCTCGGAAATTCAGCAAACCTCAAGATTTGGTAGTGAACCTCGCTCAAAACATCGAAGCGATGAATGGCTTGCACGAGGACAAAGCATGGACATACATGAGGTGGATGGTTCGTGCAAAACCCGACCTGGAAATTCTTAACCATTTTTCACCCGAAGACCTCCAAGTGCCCCTGACAATAGAGACCGCCAACGTCGCGGCGAGCTTAGGATGGCTAGATTCAGTCGGTCCCTACATGTGGAAAAACAAGAGCACCATATCGAACGCCCGTGAACGAGTGACGAAATTCTGCAAACGTCTGTTCCCCAAGGACCCAGCGAGAGTGAACTACCCGTTTTTCCTGCTTGGCAGGTGGCTTAAGCAGAAAAGCTTGAACAGGGTCACGTTGAAAGAGGCGCTTCAATTCTTTGATCACTTGCATGAGGTGACTGGACAGCCGCACGCTTATTACGAGAGCCTTAGCCGCTACAAGAGCGGTTGGGAAAAAAAGACTGCGCGTACGCTGTCGAGAATAGGGATTTCCTACGGCTACGAGTCCATCAGTTTTCCGCTGCCCGGTGACGTCTACACGCCAGATTTCATCCTTGACAAGTCAATCAACGGACGAAGGATAATTCTTGAGCCCCATTACGAGATGACACCGAGACAGATTCGCAAATACGCACTTTTCAAAAGGACTTACGGACACCAATTTCTTCTGATACTCTTGCTGAAGAACGATCTCATCTCGTATTATCACAAACACGACTTGCTTTCTGATAGTGTATGTGATGATATTTGGCCAATTGAGTTCGTGGATTTGCTCGCTGAGAAAATTAGAACGGGAAACTACGAACGGGAGGCACAAGGTGACTGGCCTTAACGCACAATATCGGATCAACCTGGTTAGATGACGAGTGTTTGCCAAGCAAGCACATCGTTTCTCTGAAGAATGCTATACTGGAGCTGCGAAACCCTAAATAGGATTGAGAACAAAGAAAAAGTAGAGTTGTGGGTGATGCCCCAATGCGCTGTGGGTTCAATTCCCATCCCCAGCTCCAATTGTCAAGTAAAAAATATTTAGGGGCGAGAAAAAAAATTGTCAGCGACACATAACAAAGCAAGCGACTGGAATTACCGAATAACTGAACAGAGACAAATCTTAGTTAAAGCCAAAAACGACCGCATCCGCAAAGTATCAGTTATCGACCTTTCGACGAATCTTCCTTTTCCCCTCGAAGCCGCGGAAGACTTCTCTTTGGAGTCGTTAGAGTTGGAGAAGGGCTATTTTGCCACGTTGAAAGTTTACACGTTAAAGAACATTGGAAAAGTCGAGCAGACCGCGGTCGAGTTTTTCGAAGCCCTGGACGTGGACCAGGGTGTTGAAGATTTTATCAAGGCGTATTGGCTTTATCCGAATCTCATCAGGTTTGAGCTGGTTGAAGCTGAACCTCTCTAAAGTTATTCGCGCTACTTCTAAAAGAATTATCCGTTTACAACGGCGGAATCATTCAGTTTAAGGTAATTCTTAAATTACCCGTTTAAGTCAAGTAGGGATGGTTCGAGGAATTAATTATGGTGAAATTAGACTTTGGCGGCGTAAAAGAAACCGTCGTCACACGAAGAGAATTCACAGTGAAACAAGCCCAAGAAGTTCTGAAAAATGAAGTTGTCGCCACACTCGGGTACGGCATCCAAGGTCGCGCCCAAAGCCTAAACATGCGAGACAACGGCATCAAAGTAATAATCGGTCAAGAGAACACTGGCGTGCACAAGGCTTACTACGATTTGGCTGTCCAAGACGGCTGGGTTCCAGGCAAAACCCTGTTCTCCATGGAAGAAGCCGCAAAACGGGGAACAATAAAACAGTTCCTGCTCACCGACTCGGGACAACGCGAAGCATGGCCTGCAGTTAAGAAAACATTGAAGGAAGGCGACGCCCTCTAC
>DATEAU010000074.1:0-5386 GCA_035288165.1 Bathyarchaeia archaeon | reverse complement strand
GATTACGTAATTTTCATGAGCGTCAACGGCGTGCAACAACTTCTCGATGCTGCCGCGACTCTGGGTTTAAAAAAGCAGCTGAAACCACGTCTCAACTCTGTTGTTACGATGGCTGTCGGCCCAAAAACCGCGGAAGCCCTTGAGAAAAACCAAATCCGCGTAAGCATCGTCCCTGAAAAATACACTTCAGAAGGGATAATGCAAACTTTGCAGGAACGCGACGCCTCGGGCAAAACAATTTACATTCCCCGAACGAGTCAAGCTCCGCCTGAACTGGCAGAGAAGCTTCGACAAATGGGAAACCGCGTTACAGAAATTTACGTTTACGAATCGAAACTTCCAAGCGACCAAGAATTAAACGAAAAGTTCCTCCGAGACCTGTCTGAAGGGCGAATAGACGCCATAATCTTCAGCAGTTCACTTGGCGCCAAAAACCTCATCGACATGCTCAAAAAGGACATCTCTACAAAAAAGCTGCTGGACCTGATTAAGACGAAAACCACCGTCGTCGCCATCGGACCCACGACAGCTAAGACCCTAACCGAGATGGGGTTAAACGTCGACGTGATGCCTGAAAAACACCTCTTCGAAGAAGCACTAAACGCGCTGGCACAACACTGGAAAACCTGAAAAAGCAAGTATTAACAAAAAGAGAGGTTTTATCATTTTCAGCGAGTGATGGTTCGGAAGAGGTTATGTCGAAAGTGGGAGCTTTTGTTGATTCGGAGACTTCGCCTGCACCGCCATTAGAAACTAGCCAGTGCATACTATGCCATGCAAGTTTGAGCAGAAATCACTCCGAAGGTCTTCTGGTGAATATCGTACGCAAATGCAGTAAGAATTGAAACCGGCATTAATCCAACCATGATGAAAGCAAGAGTGGATTGAATGGCGTAGGTAACTTCAGCACTATAGAACCACAACAATGGGTAACCGAAGATTGCGATCTCAACACTGATAACAAACACTGTAACGAATAAAATGATAGACGATGGCCATAACTTGGCAAGGAAACCCCTAATGAAGGATGTGAGATGTGCACGCCACCACTTTAACGGCTTGTTTATCCGTGTTGCGGTAATAATGGCTAGTATTGACATGAATATTGGTGCAAAGCCTCCTCCGACCAACCATAACATTTATTGAGATTAGCATTAGGACCCCTGCACCGTACTTCCTATCAATGAACACACCCGCCCAAGTCGTAACAAGTAATCCGAAGACTATGGCTAGGATACCTGTTACTAAAAAGTTGGGAATAATTGTCAAAGCACGTTCAACTCCGTACTCCCAGAACCTCTGCCCTGGACCAATCGCATCTATCATCATATCGTTTGGCGCAACATTGCCTTGGAGCAATTCAAAGAAACCATGTTCTATACCGGCCAGTCCCACAAGAATGGCGAAAGTTGAGACGACTGCTCTTGTCGCGTTGTTTAACGGCTTGTGCTGCTGAGAGGGAGCGGAAATTCCATCCAATTTTGTTCATCCCAAGTGAGCGTTCGCCCGCCACAGATTGAGTATTCCAATCTTTCGCTTTATATAATCTTCTGCTGCTCAACCGCGGAGAATAAGTTAGCTCTGCTTGTCCGTTGTCACGTATTGAAAAAACGTGTGATTTCTCCTTTCGCGTCCCACAACAACTATCAAGATATAATGATGGACACAACGAATTGTATGAAAATGGCTGAGAAGATTTTTGGAGAAGCTAAGCAATATACGTGGGGATTTCGAGAAGGCAATTCTATTGAGGTCATGGTCCTAGTATTTAACGAACAAATCCGCAAAGGAGCAAAATTCAAGGATATTTTTCCAGAAACTGATTTTCCCGCGCAATGAATTCGGTCTAAGAAGCGGAGAAACCTCGAACAGAGAGGGCTCGCTGTCTACGACATTTCAGCAACCATATTTGCTTAACGAAAAAGAGGCTATCTGTTGTGCCTTCGCTTCATTGAGGCAGAATGGATTTTGCGGGCTTCTTTGGAAACGATCCAACATTCCTACCGGGTCAAAAAGAACTGTTTCTATATTAGTGGGAAAAAGGAAAGCTACCTAAGTTGTGGATGGATGTTCCAACCAAACGTTTATATGAATTCCGCCAAGATACGGTGTTGACTGGACTCCTTGCAGGTGATTTGTGTCGTCTCCATAGACGAGGTGTTCGGGTTTGCTTGAAAAATCGAGGAGAATTGGCGGGTGAGGGAGGAGTATGCGTAGGGCTGAGGATCTGGCGCGAGAAGAAATTCGTCGGCTCAAACCTTGCGTTCACGGCGGGGAGGTGTGGGATGTTGCTGTCGAAACAGGCAGGAGTTTGAGGGATTTTGTAGATTTCAGTTCAAGCGTCAACCCGTTGGGCCCTTCTCCAAAAGCCCTTGAATCAATAAGGGATGGGTTTGGCAGGCTTACTTTTTATCCTGACTCGAATTCGACGGCGTTGCGGGAGGCGATTGCGTGTCATTATGGAGGTTTAGACAGACGCAACGTTATCGTGGGTAACGGTTCCACCGAGTTGATTTATCTTTTTCCCGAGGTTTTCTTGAAACCGGGCGAAACGGCGTTGATACCTTCGCCTTCTTTCGGCGAATACGAGAGTGCGGTTCGCAAAGCAGGAGGCGAACCGAAGTTCATTCCGTTGAATTCGGATTTTCAGGTTGATGCTGAAGCGTTCAAGCGCGAAATGCATGGCGTCAAAGTTGTTTATCTCTGTAATCCTAACAACCCGACGGGCATGCTCATACAGCACAGCAGCTTGCTTGAAATTGCTGAGGCTGCATTGGCTGAGGATGTGCTGGTTTTTCTGGATGAGGATTTCATCGAGTTCGTGGACGACGAGAAGGAGCAATCGCTTATCAGCAAGTTAGGGCGGTTTCCGAACCTGTTTATTCTACGGACGTTTACGAAGTTCTATGGTTTGACTGGTTTGCGGGTGGGTTTCGGCTTAGCCGACACAGGCATAATCGACATCTTGAGCAGAGTCAAAATGCCGTGGAGCGTTAACAGTCTGGGTCAAGCTGCGGCGGCTGCGGCGTTGTCTGACGAAGCGCATAACGCCAAAACTCGTGCAGTGATTAGGGCGGAGCGCAAATTCTTGTTGAGCGAATTAGCGCAGTTGAAGGGTTTCAGGGTTTACCCTGCTGACGCAAACTATTTCTTCTTGGATGTTCGGGGTTCAGGTTTTTCAGCGGCTCAACTGCGTGAGCAGATGCTTAAACGTGGCGTGTTGGTTCGTGATTGCAGTAGTTTCCAAGGACTTGACGGGTTTTATGTGCGTGTGGCGGTTCGGATGCGTAAGGAGAACGAGCGGTTGCTGAGCGCGTTTCGTGAGGTTCTAAGCAGCGTTTAGGTTGTCGGGTTTGGTGCTTGATGGATTTCTCCTTCTTCATCGAGTCGGCGTTTATTTTGGCTTTGGCTTTGGTGCTTGATTCGGTTTTCGGTGAACCTCCTGATCGTTTTCACCCGACGGTTTGGATGGGCAACGTGATTGCTTTTCTCAAGCGACGAATGAAGAATGAGAATCCTGTTGTAGAGAAGATGAATGGTGTTCTGTTGTGTGTTGGTGTTGGGGCGCTTTTCGCTTTGCCATCATTTCTGATTGTTTATTTTACTCGTTTTTTCCTAGGTCCAATTCCCTACATCATTGTTTCGGCGGTTTTGCTGAAGTTCACGTTTGCGTTGAAATGCATGGGGCATTACACGATGCCTATTGCCAAAGCTTTGGAGCAAGGCGACCTTGAAGGCGCTAAGCGGTGGCTTCACTTCATCGTTAGACGTGACCCTGCAACGTTGGACCAACGACTCGTTGTCAGCGCAGCTGTAGAGTCAATTGCAGAGAGCACTACTGATGGTGTTACCTCGCCGTTGTTCTTTTTCGCTTTGTTTGGTGTGCCTGGCGCGTTTGCATTTCGTGTGGTGAACACGTTGGATTCGATGGTGGGTTACCGTGACGCGGCGAACGTGAACATCGGCTGGTTCTCTGCAAAGCTGGATACAGTGCTGAACTACGTTCCTGCACGGTTGACGGGTGCTCTGATGGTTTTAGCTTCGATGCTTCTGGGTGAGCATTGGAGGAATTCGTGGCGTATCATGGTACGTGATAGGCGGAATATGGTGAGCTTGAATGCTGGTTGGACGATTGGGGCGATGGCTGGTGCGTTGGGCACTCAACTGGAGAAGCCTGGCGTTTACACGCTGGGCGACGAAGGCAAGCTCAAGCCAGCACACATCAGAAAAGCACTTCGAATAATGATATTAACAGTCATCCTGTTCAGCATCACGGTTGTTATGCCGATTTTCTTGTTTGAAGTGTTGTTGTTTGGTGTCATGTAGTCTTTGAGTTTGTGCGATCTTTTGTTTGTAGCCCTTACTGTAAAGGGGGCAGGTTTAATACCCACAACAAAGCATATTCGATAAACGTAGCTGCGAGGGAAGAAGGCAAGAAATCCAAGAAATGTGATAAGCTCGAATTGTTGAGGTATGACCGTTGGTGAAAGTTTTCGTGGTTTATGACTCAAAATATGGCAACACAAAGCTCGTTGCTGAGAAGATTGTTGAAGGAATCAAAGAAGTTGATGGAATCGAAACTGCAATCTCAATCGGCTACGCTAAAGAAGTAAACCCTGAAGAAGTAGCTGTTTCTGACGTAGTAATAATAGGAGCGCCAAACCACATGGGTAAACCTTCTAGGATGATTAGAAAATTCGTAGACAAACTCGCCAAAGCCGAAGTTAAAGCCAATTGGACTGCGGTTTTCGACACGTACATGGGCCGGATGAGAGAGAATGACAGGGCGATGAAAAAACTGGAAAAAACAGTAACCGAGAAAATTCCTAGCCTAAAGGTTATTACTCCTGGATTGTCGGTAAGAGTTGAACATATGAGCGGGCCGATTACAGATGGCGAATTTCCCAAAATCAGAGATTTCGCAAACAGAATAGCGCAGCAAATGAATCTAAAGCGCTGAAAAACGAGATAGACAATCAAATCTAATTTAAACTTATTCTTTTTTCACACATTCTCTTCAGCGATAGCGCTTGTGAAGTGAGTTCAGCCCTATTTCTATTTTTGAGGGAGGCGATTTTTCAGAAAGGTATCTTTACGCTTTTCTCGGTTATTCTGCGACAGCCCACTGTACAGGCAAGCCGTCATATTTGCAGCCTATCAGCTAATCTTTGCAGAAAATAGTAGAGGGTAGGTCACGTATTGGTGTTTTTCACAGCCAATGGCATGTTAAAAACGCAGTACGAACCTATTTGGAGCATCGAACAAATCGTTAGGTTTTTGTTTTTCACTCATTCTTTCAATCTCCTAACGATTATCTGGTTAAGCCTAAGTAAGCAGTCGCTTTTAAGGAAAATGGAACTAAGTTCTATTTGCTTCAGAATAGAAT
>DATEAU010000073.1:0-8153 GCA_035288165.1 Bathyarchaeia archaeon | reverse complement strand
AAATGGACTAGCATGGTGTTTTATGTGTTTTGTGTTAGACTGTTCGCAGCCAACTCTTATTAAGTAGTAATACACGAGATACTGACTGCTGGGTCACCACGTTGGAAACACAGCTAAGCCCGAAAGAAGACAAAGTTTTCGGAATCATCGACCGCGTCCTAAAACAAGTATTCGGAGAAACCTCCTCCCGCCTAATCTACGAACATTTAGAACGCCGCCACTCATTGAGCCCCAGCGACTTCTCAGGGAAAATGGACGTTTTCGCCAAAGGACTAGAAGAATTTCTGAGTTCAGGCGCATATTTCATTGAAAACAAAATCCTCAACGACATCATCGCCGCCCATAATTCGCAGAGTACTCTTGAATTACAGATAGATGTTGACGTTGAAGAACCCGGTTTCGCCAGTAACATTGAAAGCGCCGCCCAAATCATTTGAAAAAATCGCTATCCATCAAAAACCCAGCGTCCTCCTTTCTCTCGAAACAAAACAATTTTATCTTCTATAGCGATTACAGATACGCTAACCTGCCAGAGAAGGATGAGAAACTCTTGAGAGACATTTTAACAAGGATAAACGAGGCAGCCACTCAAAAATGGGGAGCCGAATACGCCGAAGCGCGCGCACAGAGCCTGTTCAAAACCATGCTAACTCTTAAAGAGGGAAGGGTAGAAGCCGCTAAGCAGGGCATCGAAAAAGGCGTTGCCCTACGCGTGCTGGTGAATGGCGCTTGGGGATTTGCCTCAGTTGGCTCACTGAACCCAGAAATCTTAACGAATGCCGTCTCCGAGGCGTGCAAGATGGCGAAGGCTGCGAGTCCGAGGATGAACGTTCCTATAAAGCTGGCGAAAACCAGAGTCGTGGAAGATCGAGTGAAGGTCGTGTCGAAGAAGAATCCAGAAGAAATCAGCATTGAAGACAAAATTAAAACAACATCAGCCATAAACCAAAACACGCTGAGTTACGATAAGCGAGTGAAAAGCTGCACCGTAGACTACCTTGACCTTACTGGGAAAAGCTTCTTTGCAAACAGCGAAGGCACATTCATAGAACTAGACAAGCTTTACGTGTGGTCAAGAATAACAGCTTCAGCCCTACAAAACGGTGTTTTTGCTTTCAGCAGGGAAGAAATCGGCTCCACCAATGGCTACGAAGTGTTCGACACAGAAACCCCAGAAAAGGTCGGCGAGAGATTGGCGAAACGCGCAATCCAGCAATTGGAAGCCAAAACCCCAAAAGGAGGCAATTGCACAGTTGTGCTCGGACCCAACGTTGTAGGGGTTTTCGTTCATGAAGCTTTTGGACACTTAGCTGAAGCCGACTTAGCTCTGTCTGGCGGCATATTGGCGAATAATCTTGGAAAAAAAATAGCTTCGGACGTGGTTACTTTTTACGATGATGGAACCGTAAATGGCGCTTTCGGCTCCTTCAAGTACGACGACGAGGGCGTACAAACCCAGAAAACGCTTCTCATCAAAGACGGCGTGGTCGCGGGATTGTTACATAACCGTGAAACCGCACAGAAATTTAACGCTGAACCCACAGGCAACGCTAGGGCGGAGGACTTTCGGGTCGAACCAATCATTCGTATGCGCAACACGTACATGGCACCGAGAGACCACACGTTTGAGGAGCTAATCGAAAACGTCCGCGCTGGTTACTACTTTAAGAGTTTTCGAGGGGGACAAGCCAATATCGACGGCACCTTCCAAGTGGGCATTCAAGAAGCCTACGAAATAGTCAACGGAGAAGTCGGCGAACCAGTCCGCGGCGCCTCGATAAGTGGCAACACGCTTGAAACCCTCTTTAAAGTCGACGCCGTCGGAAAAGATTTTGAGTTGTGGCCGGGAAGATGTGGAAAGGGGCAAACCGCATTCATCTGCGACGGTGGACCGCATATTAGAGTTAACGAGGTGACTGTTGGTGGCAGTGCTTAAAAAAGAAGAGATGCTGAGCCTAGCGGAAAAAGCTGTGAAAGCCGCCCAGCAGAAAGGAGCCGAAGACGCGGAGGCGTACGTATACGAAGGGCAAGCCACAAACATAGGCATCGAACGAGGACAAATCACCAAGAACAGCAGAATAATCGACCGCGGCTTAGGCATCAGAGTAGCAGTCAAACGAGCGATAGGTTTCGCATACACGAACACCGTCGAAAAGCAAACTGCAATTAACGACATAATCGACAAGGCGCTGAAAGCCGCCGGGGCAAGCAATCCAGACTGGGACTGGCGCGGACTTCCAGAAAAGAAAGCTTACGCCACAACAGAGAACACCTTTGATCAGGGAATTCTTGAACTTGGCTCTGAAGACTTGGTAAACGTGGCCTCCATAATGCTGGACTCGGCTTCAGCTGATAAGTGTGTTTTCCCGATCGAAGGCGGCTGTGGCGCAGCGTACGTAGCCAACGCGTTGGCAAACTCAAATGGGTTAGCGGGCTTTGACAGGGGAACAATAATCGAGTGCAGCTTAGCAACAGTTGCTAAGAAAAAAAATTCGGTAACGCCCGTGTGCTTCGAATTCAACGCCAACCGAAACTACAAAGTTGACCCCGAATGGGTGGGCAAAGAAGCCGCACGCCTAGCGGTTTCCGCTCTGGACACAAAACAAATCGAAACAAAAAACATGAAACTCATTCTGACACAGTTTGCGCTACAAGAACTTCTCTACTTCACATTGGTTAACGCAGTCAAAGCCGACAACGTTCAGCGGAATCAATCACCCTTCAAAGGCAAAATCGGCGCCGAAGTGGCGTCCGAAAACGTGACATTCTACGACGACGGCTTAGTTCGTGGAGGTCTCCGCACATCCGCATTTGACGGCGAAGGCGTACCGCACCAAAAAACTCTCGTAGTGGAGAAAGGCGTGTTGCGCAGCTTCCTGTACGACCATTACGCAGCTAAAAAAGACGGCGTGGAAAGCACGGGAAACGCGTCGAGAGCAGGATACTTGTCTACGCCAGGCATTGAACCGTCTAACTTTCGTTTGATGCCTGGAACCACGTCGGCTGACGAACTCATGAGCGAAGTTGATGAGGGCTTACTGGTTTACTACCTTCAAGGAGCGCACAGCAGCAACCCTGTTAGCGGCGAGTTCTCGGTGGTGGCAACGCCAGCGTGGAAAATCAAGAAAGGCGAAATAGCGCATTGTAGCCGTGGAGTCATGTTGGCGGGCAACATCTTTGAGGTACTGAAAAACGTGAGCGTAGTGGCGAACAATGAGAGGCAGGTGGGACAGTTGATTTCGCCTTGGATTCGGGTTGAAAACGTTCGGGTCATAGGCAAATAGGCGTTGGACAAACACCCTTGCAATAAGGCGACTCGGATTTGGATGGCAAATTAGAAATAAACCCACTGCCTACATAAGCCTACGTTAAGGTGTAAGCAGATGACCGACATTGTACTTGTGTTTGAGGTGCATCAGCCGCATAGGCTGAAGCGGAGCGTGTTCTGGGAGAACAAGGTTTTCAAACGCCTGAAGAAGGAAGAACTTTTCGACTACTATTTCGACAACGAAACCGACAGGGATATTTTCAAGCGGGCTGCGAGGAAATGCTACTTCCCATCGAACCAAATTCTGTTAGACCTCATTGGCAAATACAAGAGTGAGCGAAGGCAGGTGAAAGCTTCTTTCAGTGTTTCAGGGGTTTTCCTTGAGCAGTGTGAAATGTTTAACAAGGATTTGCTGGAAAGCTTCAAGCAGTTGGCGGAAACAGGCAACGTCGAGTTTCTCGAGCAGACGTATTATCATTCGATTTCCAGCCTTTATCCAGAGAAAGACGAGTTCATCGAACAGGTGAAACTACACCGAGACACAATCAAAAGCCTCCTCGGCTACGAGCCAAGCGTTTTTGAAAACACCGAGTTGCTCTACAACAATGCCATCGCAAGAATGGTGGAGAACCTCGGCTACAAGGGAATCTTCACGGAAGGCATCGAAAAAATCCTCCACGAAAAATCACCAAACTACCTCTACACGCCGAAAGGCTCCAAGAAAATCCGCATCCTACTCCGCAACTACAAGTTAACAGATGATATTGGGTTCCGCTTCAGCTCCCGATTGTGGAGTGAATACCCGCTAACAGCCGACAAGTACGCACGCTGGCTAGCAAGCACGGAAGGACAGTGCATAAACATCTTCCCAGACTACGAAACCTTTGGCGAACACCACTGGCCCGAAACAGGCATTCACGACTTCTTGAGGCATTTGCCTGAGGAGATAATGAAGTGGGGCAACCTGCAGATGGCAACGCCTTCAGAAGTCATCAGCAAACACGCACCGCAAGGCGAGATTGATGTTCCTGAAACAGGCGCCACTGTCTCGTGGGCAGACCTTGAACGCGATTCAAGCGGGTGGCTCGGCAACGCCATGCAATGGGCGTACTATAGCGGTCTTCGAAGGCTTGAACCCATCGTGAAAGAAGACGACGACCCCGAGTTTCTCAAGCTATGGCGTTACTTCCAGACTAGTGACCACCTCTATTACATGTTCACGGCGGGCGGAGGACCGGGCGAAGTTCACAGCTACTTTAGCCCTTACGAGTCGCCAATGGATGCTTTTGCGGTGGCGCAGGCGTTGCTGTTGGATTTCGAGAGCAGACTCAGGTTGGCTACGCTGACGGCGAACGAGCCGTTCCTCTTTCACACTGGCTCGGGAAAAGAGTACTTCACAGGTGTCATGTCGTGGAGCTTGAAAGGTTTCGTCAAAGCGCTCCGAACCGTTGACGTTAAAGCGGTCGAGTTCCACAACTCCCGAGGCGACTTTGAACAATGGGCAGAGTACTCGTTGCAGGATAAGGTTTTGTCGCGGCAACTAAGCAAAGTGAGAGCCGAAAAGTTAAAAGGAGAAGCGCTTAGGAAAGAATTAGTGACCGCCGCGGAATCGAGATTCAGCCAGCTTAGCAAGCAAACGCGGAATGCGACCAGACTTTTCTAGGCAATTTGTGAAGGCAGCATGAGTTTATAAGAGAAGAACAGGATATTCCTCTTTGGTTGAGGTGCGAATTGAATGAGAGATGAGCTTCCTTTCCCTGAAAAAGTCCTGCAAACCCTCCACAACCTATGCGCCACCGCCGCTGACTTAGCCCGAAGAGGCGAAGAAATCGCCCGAATTCTCCAACGCGACCAAGGAGAAATCGAAGGAATACTAGACAAGCATAAGGCAGAGGGCTTCGCTGAAAGCTTCGTTGACAATGAGGGGAAGAAACGTTATTACGTTACTGCGAGAGGAATAATCAAGGTCTGTTCACTATTCACGTAGTGACCTGGCGATGCGAGTTATCCTTTTCTCGTGGGAGTATCCGCCGCGGATAGTTGGTAAACTCGCAGAGTACACCAGCGCTCTCGCCACGCAACTGGTTAATAATAAAGTTGAAACTTACATAGTCACGTACCACGGGTATTTGACTGGTTTGGCTGATGAGGCAAACGGGGCAAAAACCTTCAGAGTGGCAAACCCCGTGCGCACCCACATCGGCGTTTTAACCTGGGTTTTAACTCTGAACCAAGAGGTGGAGCGCGCCGCAGCTAACATCTATTACCAAGCCAACAAGCAAGTTGACCTAATCGATGTTTACGACTGGCATTTCATACCCGCCGCGGTTTCTTTGAAAAACGCGCTCGGCATCCCGTTCGTTTATTCGGTTGACAGCCTTGAAGACCATCGCGCTCTTGGAGCGAACACACCGTTCAACATGGCGATCAAGAGCATAGAATGGCTGGGCTTCTACGAGGCCGAAAAAGTTGACGTCAAATCGGATTGGATGCGCGAAGAAATCGTGCGTATATACAAGGTCCCGCGAGAGAAGATAAAAGTTATTTCGCCGACCGCGGATTCCTGGATTAAGGAAGTTCTTGAGCTGTATAAAACTGTTGTTGCGGGAGGAAAAGCCAAGTGAGCCAGGCACTAAGCGTAATGATGCTAAGCTGGGAGTTTCCACCCAGAGTCATAGGCGGCATATCGCCGCACGTTTATTTCTTATCAAAAAGTCTAGTAAAAAACGGCGTAAAAGTGTATGTGGTGACATGCGATTTTCCCGGTGCACCAGCTCATGAATCCGTTGACGGCGTCGAAGTCTACCGGATAGACTCGTATAAGAACCCGTCGCCAGACTTCGCCACGTGGGTTTACCTGATGAACCTGAACATGCAGAAAGAAGCCGCGGCGCTTGCAGCCAAATTATCAGACAAAATCGACGTTTTCCACGCTCACGACTGGCTTGTGGCAACAGCGGGCATTGGGCTGAAACATGTTTTCAGGAAACCTCTTTTGGTCACGATGCATTCAACTGAGATTGGGCGAAGAGACGGAGTCCACACGGCAACTGAAAAGATGATTAGTGAAACCGAAGCATGGCTAACGTATGAAGCATGGAAAGTGATCTGCTGTAGTCAGTATATGGTTTCGCATGTGAAATGGGCGTTCGGTCTCCCAGATGACAAGCTGGTCATGGTTCCGAACGGGGTGAACACACAGGTTTACGAAGACGTTCAGGGACAAGATTGTGCATCGTTCAGGCTCAAGTTCGCTTTGCCCGAAGAGAAAAATGTGCTCTTTGTCGGCAGACTGGTTTACGAAAAGGGAGCTCACGTTCTGATAAACGCCATCCCCAAAATCGTCGATAAGGTTAATGCCAAATTCGTGATTGTAGGCAGTGGCTACATGAAAGACCAGCTCTCCAACATCGTAAAAAGCATGGGATTAGAGCACAAGGTAATGTTCACGGGGTTTGTGGACGAGGAAACATTACGTAGGCTTCAAAGCTGCGCAGACGTTTCAGTCGTGCCATCCCTGTTTGAACCCTTCGGGATTGTGGCTTTGGAGGCGATGGCTGCAAAAAGCGCCGTAGTTGTCTCCGACACGGGAGGCTTGGGAGAAATAGTGGACCACGACGTAACAGGAGTGAAAGTTTACCCGAACAACACGGAATCCCTAGCATGGGGCATAACGAAGGTGTTGACTGACGAAAAATACAGGAACAGCCTCAGGGAAAACGCTTACAAGAGGATACAGGAAAAGTACGACTGGGACAAAATAGCCAAGCAGACGAAGCGGATTTACGAAGGCGTTTTGGGTGAGTATTCAAAAAGCTTCTGGGCATAAGGAAAATTCTTTAAACAAGAAAACAAATGCCCTCTCAGCACATTGGCGTAACATATCTTGAGCCTATTAGCCAATTAATTCAGAAATCAGTAGGAGGGGTCTCCTGAGAATCCCATGCAGTCCGCTTTGAATAAGGGGCTATAGAAAAAAAACGCGTTAGAGTTGTGGTGTTTTTGTCGGAAAATTAATTAAGTTAAAGCTGCTGATACCCTCGGAATGAAAAGGTGAAATGAAATGGTGATAAAAGTAGGAATTAACGGTTTCGGAAGAATCGGACGCTTGCTCTACAGAGCAGCACTCGAACGCCACGCAAACATAGATTTTGTAGCCATTAACGACCTCGCAGACGCAAAAACAAACGCGCACCTCCTCAAGTACGACTCAGTCCATGGACGCTTCCCAGGCACAGTTGAAGTCCAGGGAACTGACCTAGTCGTCGACGGAAAACTCCTCAAAGTCTTAAGCCAAAAAGACCCCGCAGCATTACCATGGAAAGATCTAGGCGTTTTCCTCGCAGTTGAATCTACAGGCTTTTTCACCAACCGCGAAGGCGCAAGCAAGCATTTAGCAGCAGGAGCAAAGAAAGTGCTCATCAGTGCACCCGCAGAAAACCCCGATGTTACAATCGTCCTCGGCGTGAACGACAAAACCTACGACCTAGAAAAACACAACATACTCAGCAACGCAAGCTGCACCACAAACGGCCTAGCACCAATCAGCAAAGTCCTCAACGACAGCTTCGTCTTTGGTCACGTCTTTGCTTAACAAGCAGGTCAAGTCAACGAGCGACACATCTGGTGTAGGTACACGAAGTGCAACACCGTTCATTTTGCCGCTGCAGCTTGGCAGGACTAATCCTATGGCTTTTGCTGCGCCTGTGCTTGTGGGTATGATGTTGACTGCTGCTGCGCGTGCTCTGCGTAGGTCTTTGTGGACGACGTCTTGGACTTTCTGGTCGTTGGTGTAGCTGTGAACGGTTGTCATGATAGCTTTTTCCAAGCCGAAGTTGTCATCAAGAACTTTGCTGATTGGTGCTAAACCGTTCGTGGTGCATGA
>DATEAU010000072.1:0-15062 GCA_035288165.1 Bathyarchaeia archaeon | reverse complement strand
CTTCTTCCCTGAACCAACGAAGCATCTCCTCAGCGACTTCGCCGTTTGAGATTTCGTTGCATTCTTCGAGCAGTTCAGCGATTATTACCGCCTTTTTTGCCATTCAGTTTCAGCCTTCTCGTTCACGTATAAGCAGGTCTTTCCATTTAAAAACGCTATTCCTTTTCCTGAGATAACGGGCATTCAGAATCCGAGCCCGAAGCCAAACCAATCGTAAACTTTAAACGCGTCATTTCATTCTTGGTTGTGGTCACTCCCAGGATAGGGTGCCGAGGTAGCTCAGCCTGGGAGAGCGCTCGACCCAGTTACTTTTGTGATTGGGGGCGAAGCTGAAGACCGAGTCGTCGCAGGTTCAAACCCTGCCCTCGGCACATTAAAGCTTATTCTGAGCTTATTTTGTCCAAATACCTTTCTCTAACCGGATTATTAGCTCTGAAGCCTTTGGATACAAGCCCATCAATGTTCTGAAAAAATGATTGACTCATGTGTAAATCTTCATGTTGAAGGTTTAAACCTTAAAAATGAAAAGAGCGACCTCACCCCTCACCTTTTTCCGTTCTTCCTCGCTGCATTCTGCCAATAGTTTTGAGCATCAAATTTTAAATAGTAAATCACTCTTATCTAAAAAGCTGAGAGATTTAATCAATTTATACTTCAAAGCGGTGGAGGCATATGTGGAAGAGTAGAGATCTTGCACGAGTAATCATTCTTGCGGTTGCCAGCTTTATCTATACTGTGTTTGTGGGTCAACTTGGTAACATGATAACTGGAATATTGGGATTAAATTACATCTTCATTTTTGGACACACAATTCTCATCAGTTTAAGCTTTCTTATCTACCAGGGCAGGAGATGGCGATTTCTATTACAAAGTGTTCTTGTAGCCTTTCTTACCCTTCCAACATACATGACTGGCATACCCTTTGACATATTATCTAAATGGCCAGCAATTGCAGGTTCTTTCTTTGCCGATTCAATTTTCAATAGTGTATTCTTCGTTTTTAGTAAGCATAAGAGATTGCTCTTGTGGGCGTTTTTGGCTGCTTTTGGCTTTCTTCTAATAACTCCCTTTTTCGCCGCTCTGAACATGTTTTT
Source organism: Bathyarchaeia archaeon (assembly GCA_035288165.1). GTDB lineage: Archaea > Thermoproteota > Bathyarchaeia > Bathyarchaeales > Bathycorpusculaceae > UBA11855. The sequence goes on along the minus strand of DATEAU010000072.1, from coordinate 13,968 downwards.
GTTTTATCCGCCTCAAGTTTTTACAACATATGTTACCGTCTATTTCCTGTTGTTTCCCGTTACAATCGTTGAGGTCATAATAGGTAGTTTCATCGGGTACAAAGTATACTTCAGAATTGATAAACCCCTAAAATGAAACCTCCGATAGTTGTACGGGGCATCATCTATTTTGTTTTGGAGGTCTTGAAATCAAGACCCAGTCCTTCTCAATATATCCTTCCGTTCCCGACCCCACGTATTTTGACTGAGGATGGAAATATGAGACGAAGGCATCTAGAGAGTTGTACCATACCTCTTGCTGTCGCCCTGAAAGAATTGCATTGTTGAATCTTCCAGATTTGACATCTCCGTACCCTTCAAAAAGCACACAGGAAGGTGGAATGACATGACCCTTAATTCCTAAAGCTATTGGTCTGGTCCAACCTGCAAAGAAAGTGGCTCCTTTTAGTCGAAATTGGATTTCGTCCTGGCTAAATATCTGTATATTGTTTTCCGCAGGAAAACCTGCCAACATTTCTTTTCTAAACTTTGAGGGTTCAGGGCGATCCAAGACCATGGCGGATGGAACGTAAAAATTTCCAGCGTCTGTTTCTTGCCATAATAGCACTACTATATAATTTTCTGCCCCAAACGGAGAGTCTTCATCATATTTGTTGAACCAGAAAACCATCTTAGGCAGGCGAAATTCTGGAGCCGGCTCAATGATTGCAGAGGCGACGCTTCCAAAGTATCTAAGAGTATCCCACCAAGTTGGGTTCTTGGGATTAGTTTGTTTTCTTTCTCTTTTAATCTGTCCAAGAACATCGCTTTCGCTGATTTTGCCTGTCTTTTCGTATTCTGCGTTTCGCATGAAACTTGTCTCTTTGATAAGAGCCTGATGACCAACTGCTGGTTCAGGTCGCGCAAAAATAGAGTTAGAAATTGTCTTAATGGTTTCAGAAGACGGAGTTCGAGTTTTTAGCCAAATATCGAAGAGTATTTTTTTCTTTTTCTGAATATAATTTAGGTCGTTTGTATAAAGGGTGTGTTCAAATTTCAATTTATTTTGGTTTGTTGAGGAATTGTTAAATTGGAATAGGTGTTGGTCATCAACTATTGTAGTCTCATAATATCCTAAGGGAACATGTCGAAGTTCACACCACTGCAGAAGTTGATGGGCTACAACCAAATTTTCATTTGTAATTGGTGCCAAAATCTTCGCAGCTATATCTCTTTTGCTCCAATTCTCAAGGATAGAGGTCTGTTTCATTAAAGCAAATAATCCAGTCGATGAAGTGACAATCACAACCTCTCTTTTTGCTTCATTTAAGGCATCAAAATACTTTGCTTTTGCCTTTTCTGGACTACTTATGATTGTAGTTTGCGGGGGTATTTTCCCTGTTTGAATTTCAATTTTCTTTTTAATATCCGTTGAATGAAGCCATAAATCCTCAAAAACACTTGAAAATGCCTGAATCATCGACTTGCAGTTTGTGTTTAGACAAGTATCTTCAGTTTTTAAGTCCGCCTGTTTTGTTGGAGTAATGAAGAAGAGAATTTCCTCCTGATCTCTCAAGACCATCCTGGGAAACGGTTCAAGCCCCAACTCTGGATTTCTTCCTCGCAAATCAACGCTAGCTTTAAGCTTCTTCTTCAAAAACTGGACGGCTTTTAGGTCTGCGTTGGTTATGTCTGTGAGGAACCGGAAGCTAATCTTGGCTTTTTGCGGGTGGTTAATGATTTCGTTAGTGATGCCGTAGCGGTCTGAGCGCATTATTCCAGGCAAGGTGGCTATAATGGACAGTTGGTGTTCGGTTTGTTTGACCATTTGGTAGATTTTGTTATAGATTTTTTGGTTACCTTCAATCACCACGAATTTTTCTATTGGGGATTCAGGTTCTCCTCTGCTGATTTTGCTCCAGTCTACAAGTAGGCCTTTTCTTGCGTCTTCGATTTGTCGGGCTTCTTCATGTTTAACCCTGATATTTGAATCCAAGATGGTTTCGAAGGGAACAGCTGTGTATCTGACCGGGAATTCAAGGGTAGACTCCACAAACCCTTTACGCTGAAGAATCTTCAGGACTCGATAGACCACGGCCTTAGCGGTTCTTGTTCTCCTCGCGATTTCTCCTCCTGTCTGAACGCCGTGTTTGGCGAGGAAAATGTAGATTTGGGTCTCTTTTTCGGTTAATCCAAAATTCTGTAGAGCCTTTTCAATTGTGTTTCCCTGCAATCTATTCACATCGTTGACAGGGAGTAACTAACCTATGTTAGTCACCAGTTCTTATTAGAAGAAGGGGCTTAACTGTTTTTCGGTAACCGAATCTGAATTCTCAGTCAAACCATTATAGGGAAGGAGGTGATTGGAGTGAATAGGAAAATCCTATTGACAGTTTTAGCGTTAGCTGTTGTTTTGCTGGCAACTCCATATATTGGAATGGTACAAGCTGGGAAAGGACAGGAAAAACTTGATTTTCTGCTTCACATGGAAGGAACAAATGTTCCACCACCAGAAAAAGTGTGGTTGACCGATGGTGGTACCAGACATGTTCAGGGCTTGCCTTGGGAAATTAGAGGGGATTTCTATATTGAAATAGGTGAGTCAGGAGCTGTCGAAGCAATTCCAAAGGAATGTCTCAGCTACTTTGGCTTAATGGATCTAATGGCAAACACAAAGCAAGGATGGTATGTCATTACTGTAAGAGAAACAATTACAATCTACACTGACGGCAGCAAAACTGAAGAAAGGGGAACAATCGAGATTCTGACACAAGGCGAGAATCCTGGGGGTAACGGACTCATGGTCAATGGGCATGGAACAGGAGAACTCGAAGGCATTAAAATAACTGGAAGAACTGCCACTGAGATGATACCAAATCCAAGTCCACCGCCACCTACTTTGCTGAGTATAGATCGAATTGGCACAGTGATGGATTGGCCCACTTAGAGTAGAATAGTTAGAGATGCGAACCCACAAATATGTTTCTTTTTTCTTTTGAATAAGTCAGGCTTTATCGAGAAACATGGAATTCGTGTGACCTGTAATCTGTCTATCAGATGCAATTTCCGTTTTTACCTTCGATTTGTACTGTTTAGGAGCCATTTAGCATTCATTCATGAAAGGAGGCTAAGCGGAGTCCTCTTATGATATTCCCGGAACCCAACTTTTGCCGCCACAAAAGGCGGTGACTAACCTTGGTTACTCACCAGTGCTTAAGAAGACAAACCAACAAAGGTTGCTTGATTGAAATCTAACTTGGGAGGAGGTGAGTGAAGTGAATAGGAAAATTCTAGTTGCAATTGCATCACTGTTTGCCATATCAATGATGTTAACTCCAATTGCATATGCAAAACCTTGGGAATACCCGAAGAACAATAATAAGTTTGAGGAATTTGGCGTAACTTTTGGTTTTAGTTGGGCTGGATTTGTTGGAGCAACTTATGCGGCCACAGCTGGGTTGGAAGAAGGTGCAAACAAAGTAGTTGTAAACGTTGCAGAAACTGCGGTAAGCTACCAGATCAGGATTGGTGAGGCTGGGCCTGGTCAAAGAATTTACAATCTTGGGGAAGATTTCACATATTCAGGTCAAATCACTCTTACTGTTTTTGACCCAATACTCCCATACGCTTTTAATCCAATGAACCCTATTGGAACTCTGTTTCTGGGAGGTCGCATGCATCACTTCAGGGTAGACTACATGTATGATTTCTCAGCTGTTCTAGGAGGATTAGATGGAACAATAACAATGCTTGCATTAGTTACTGGTAATGATTTAATGCTGCAACCTGATACTAAACCGATGTTCATCACAAGCCTTCAAGGCACTGGTGATTTCCAAAACGTTAAGATACAAGCCACAGCAATTTCACCAAATCACATGGGCGTAGTCTCAGGCTGGCCTGAGTAGAACGTCACCTGGCACCAAAAAAATTTCCCCGATTTCTTCTTCCAGTTTCAATCACAAAACTAACACTTGAGAGTGAGGATGTGAGAGGAGGTGATCGAAGTCAATAGGAAAATACTGTTGACCGTTTTGGCATTGTCTGCCATTATGCTAGCAACTCCACTGGCTGGAACTGTCGCTGCAGGGATGGGACAAAGCAAACTGAGTTTCCAGTTCTTTTTGCAGGGATTGCCAATTCCTGGTGAGACAAAGGAAGCCGATGGCAACCTAATTCAAAGAGGCTGGGGTTTTGAAAGTCTGGGTGGCACGTTTGTATTAGTAGACGAAGGGGGGGCTGATGAAGAGTTGATTGAAGCAGATTATTTGGATTATGAAGCAATTATGGACTTCCAAAACCACGTTGAAAAAGGCTTCTTGAATGTCCAAGTAAGAGAAACAATATACATATACAGTGACACTGAAAAACAGAACCTAAGAGGTACATTGGAGATCATGGCATTAGGAACTAACAAGCCAGAAAACGGAGGTACTTTCATGGGGTTTAGCACTGGAGAATTTGAAGGAGCAAAAATGCTTGGCACAAGCGCGCCATTAGTAGCTGTAGGAGGCAATCCAAATCCGCCGTATTACTATCTTCAACTAGACCGCACTGGCACAGTAATGGGCTGGCCATAGCAGAACAAGACAAAGATGTAGACAGATAAGTCTCCCCCTGTTTCTTTATTTTGTTCCGAAAGGAAGTTGACCAGTTGAGTCAAGAACGGGTGCTGAAAGCAGTAATGAGTCTTGGGCTATCAAAGACTGAAGCTCAGGTCTACGTTTTCCTAGCTTTGAATGGCCCCCACAAGGCTAAAGAAATAACTAGAAACATGAGTATCTATAAGGAGCAGCTTTATCGTAGCCTTAAGAACCTGAGAGATAAAGATGTGGTAAAAGCTTCGATTGATTATCCGGCGGTCTTCTCTGCTATTCCATTTGAGGAGATTCTAGATTTGTTAGCCGAGATAAAGAAGGAAAAAGCACAAGCTCTCTGGGACGTTAAGGAAGAGCTTCTTTATAGCTGGCGAGAAATGGCAAAAGAAACATCTGAGAAAAGCTGATTAATCGAAAAAAATAGACTTAGTGAGGCAGCTCATCTCAAATTAAGAATTTATGATGTGGCGGTGCGCTGTGAGATTTGAATCTCAGATTTCACTTATCGCCAGCTGTGCGCGCTAAAAATTTAGCGCCTTAAAAAAGGATAGACGCATGACTATTAACAAAAAAATGTAAAACGTTAAGCGACGGTCTAAACGACGGTGTGAAGCTAGCCCTCGGCACATTAAACCCACACAAACTTCCGCTGTGGGAATATTTCGGTGCAAGTTAGCAAGACTTAAATTTTTCGGATTAGTTAACTTACTTGCGGTGAGAAAAATGAAAAAACGACTGTTATCTCTCATAGTTGTTTCCGCAATCCTCTTGGTAATGGCTAGCTTTGCAATCGTTATAGTCTCCGCATTTCCAAATGACGTAGTCAGAGAAAAAACCTTCATAACATACTATGTGGACCCCCTCGGGACGCCTTACACCGACACCTACAACGTCTATGCATACAGTGGAGTTCATTGGTCAACTGGCAGAGTAGTAACTTATTCTGTTAACACTAAAGGTGCTCCAGCAGGTGCAATTATAGCAGTCAAGAATGCGTTTGAAACGTGGGACCAGCAAATCAGCGACAGACTGTTTGATGATAACGTACAAGTTGCCAGTCAAAAATTAGCAGGCAATAGATATGACGGCAAAAACGTCATATCATGGGGTAGACTCGGACGAGGAATAATTGCTCAAACAACCGTTTGGTACTATACGACAACATTAGAAATTGTTGAGTTTGGAATGGTTTTCAACACAGCCTACAAGTGGGGCATCGACGCCGACGGAGAAGGCTCGGCTTACACTTTGACAAATGCTTTTGATGTTCAAAACATCGCCACACATGAGGCCGGACACACTTTAATGCTTGAAGACTTGTACATGCCCGAATCTAACGCTTTAACAATGTATGGCTACGGCAGTTATGGACAAACATATGCTATAAGCTTAGGCGCAGGCGACGTCAGCGGAATTAATGCAGTTTATTGATAAACCAGTAGACATCTTTCTTTTTTTGTCCAGCTGTCAAAGTGATTCCTTGAATTAGTGGGCTTGAAGTAACCTGTGGGTTTGTACATAATTGGGATATTGATCATATTTGTTTCAATATTTCTTGGAATCCCACCGTATTTAATTATTATCCAACCAACCACACCTGAAATCTCAGAGCTTCCAACCAATGACTGCATTACTTCTTGTTATCGTTGTAACAATACTGCTTATAGTCTGAACTAAAACCGGAATATGGAGTTTAGTCAAGAAAATTAGACTAAGAATCGGGCTTTTCGGGTGGGTTTAGTCCAGAAACCTTGACGAGAACCCTTTTATTTGTTGGCTCTTTACTGAAAAATTACTTGATGCATATGATCGCAAGCCTTTGGAAGAGAAATTTCAATGAATAGCTACGAGCTGAAAAACAAAAAACTTCATGGAACAAAACAAAATAAAGGAGAAATGTTGAAAATGTCAGTGAGCACTTTTAAAATTCTGAGAAACAGAACAGCTATGATCACAGGACTTCTGGCAGTGATTATTATTGCAACAATGTTAGTCGTACCGCTTGCAAATGCTCACACGCCTAAATGGTCAATCCAACCATACCTTTACATCCATGTCGCACCTAACCCCGTGGGCGTTGGCCAACAAACATCCATTCTGATGTTCACAACTTGGACACTTCCAGGCGCAGACTACTACGACGACATCAGATTCCACGACTTCAAACTCACAATCACAAAGCCGGATGGAACCACAGAAGTAAAGAACTACCCAGTTGTAACCGACTCCCGCGGCTTAATATTCTTCTCTTACACGCCTACCCAAGTTGGCACATATTCACTACTTTTAGAGTACCCTGGCCAAACATACATTTGGAACCAAGAGAACACTAAAATAACATCATCCGCAGGCTTCTACATCTACGAAAACGACACTATTCTGCCCGCAACCACGACAACAACCTTTACTGTGCAGCAAGAACAAATAAGGAAACTCAACGATGCCCCCCTCCCAACTGAGTACTGGACTCGCCCGATAGAAGCACAAAACTTCCAATGGGGTTCGATTTCATCAAACTGGCTGGGCGGAGCAGCTACCAGTAACCATTGGCAAAAAGACGGCAGCGCACCCAGAACACCCCACATAATGTGGACAAAGCCCATAGAGCTAGGCGGTTTGGTTGGTGGAACAGTATCTCAGGATGACATTTACTACAAAGGCTTCGGATCCGAGGCACGATTCAAAAATCCAATAATAATTAGTGGCAGGTTAATTTACGAACTTCCTCTGAGCAATGCTGGAGGTGGAGGGGGAACAATAGCAGTCGATTTACGCACAGGCGAAGAAATATGGTACTTGCCAAACGTTGGAATAAGTAAGGGGCAGATCTTTAGTTTTCAGCAGACACCGAACCAGCATGGAGCCGTCGCACCCCTATTGTGGGAAGTAGCAGGCAGTACATGGCGTGCTTATGATGCACTTACCGGAAAAGCAGTATTCAACTTAACCAATGTTCCCAACGGCACAGAAGTTTACGCCACGGGTTATTCACCCGACGAAAACAGCGGCATGATAGTGCGTTACGTATTTAACTACAATACAACGACACGTTCAGGATGGTTAGCCTTATGGAACAATACCCTCGCAGTCTTAACACAAGAAACAGTATCCAACTCCCCTGGATGGAGACCAGTTGGAAAAGGAAATATTGACGCAAGCAAGGCCTACTCATGGAACGCAACACTATCTGCGGATTTGGTTGGAAGTCAAGCGCCAACTATAGTTGGCGTTATCCCTGATGACGTACTTCTCGGCAGAAGCAGTGACTTAGCACTCGCTGCAAACTGGCGTCCAATGTCGGATCCGTGGACGATTTGGGCACTGAACCTAAATGCATCGAAAGGACCGATAGGCTCATTATTATGGATCAAGAGATATCCGGCGCCACCAGGCAATCAGACCGTGATGTTTGCGGAACAACCGATAGATACGGTTAACCGAGTGTTCATTATGACTGACCGAGAGACTGGACAACGAAGAGGCTACAGTATTGACACAGGAGAACTTTTATGGGAAATCATTGTCGCACAGCGTGCAATCCAATACTACAGCAACCGGGAGGGCTTTGCGGCAAACGGCATTCTCTACGTAAGTGGCTATGGAGGAGAAGTCTTCGCTTATTCAACGAAGGACGGAAAACTACTCTGGAAATACAACAACACAGACAGCGGCTTGAACACGCCTTGGGGACTTTACCCAATCCACGTGTCTGCAGTCGCCGACGGAATAATCTACGGCTTCCCCGGCGATTATATCGAAGCGAATAAACCGCTGTTTAAGGGAGAAAGGATACGCGCCATCAACGCTACCACAGGAGAAGAAGTATGGAACTTAATGAGCTGGTCTACTTCAGGGTTAGGCTTATCAATTGCACCAATCGCTATTGCAGATGGATTTATGGCATATAGAAACATCTACGATAGCCAAATATACACTTTGGGAAAGGGTCCCAGTGCTACTATTGTCACAGCGTCGCCAGAAGTTTTGGTGCAAGGCAACAGTGTGCTGATAAAGGGCACCGTATTGGACACGGCTTCTGGAACGAAGCAGAAGGAGCAGGCTGCGCGCTTTCCAAACGGAATCGCAGCAGTTTCTGATGCTAGCATGTCTGGCTGGATGGAGTACGTGTACATGCAGAAACCGCGGTCCATGAATGCTACAGGCGTTGAAGTCACTTTAAGCGTGCTTGACTCGAACAATAACTATCGCGAAATCGGAAAAACGAGGAGCAACACTGACGGGTTCTTCACCTTAAAATGGACTCCCGACATTCCTGGCACCTATACACTCTACGCCTCATTCGCTGGCTCTGAGGGCTACTGGCCTTCACACTCGACAACTTCGTTTGCTGTTGATCCAGCGCCACCGCCGCCTGAACTGGCTCAAGCACAGCCAGACATGACTGCCACCTACGTCTTACGGGGCGTTGTCGCCATCATCATCGTTATAATCATCATCGGCGCAGCTATAGTCTTACTCCTAAGGCGACCATGAGAAACGCGAAAAACCATACAACTCCCTCTTTTTATTCTCTCTTAATTAGTGTAAGAAACAAAACCGTAGGGCTTATTTTTGGCAGGGTTGCCTTGAAATTTTGAGGTTATACTCCTGCTCTGGCTCGCGAGAGAATATGTTCATTGAAGTCTTCAGTTGCCAGTTCAGTCTTCGCCTTAGGGAAATGAAAGAGAGCAATTAACATGAAGACATAAAAAGTGAAACGACTGTTTAAACGACATTATGAAGCTAGCCCTCGGCACATTAAAGCTTAATATGAGAACCATTTTTCGTGGAATTAGGCTAATAATGAGCAATATTCTGCGTTTCTAACTTGTTGAAGCAGGCTTTGAAAACGTTTGCGATTTTTGACGAAACTGCAATGTTTAGAAAACGCAAGTGAAAGTGACCGATGGGCTTAGATTATTGCATTGAGACCGCTGGGATTTGAACACAGCCCTCAATGGCAACGCTTCGCTACTTCTGCTATTCTCTACGCGACTACCTTACTCTTTTTTAGAAAATTAGTATTATACCGAGCTGGATTATTTTTTACTATTTTGAGGCTATGCCGCATCTCAGGACTTTAATAGGATCTGGCAGTACTTTGTCTGAACATGCCTTCAAACATGCTTTGAACGTGTTTACGATAACGGACGCGTTTACAAAGTGGATAGTGCTCAGCCAAACCTGATAGTAGATAAGAATTTCGCGTTTGTGCTAAGAGTATACTACAACGTGAACGTCGCAAAGGCAGCTCCCCACTTCCTCATTGACAAGTCTGCCATCGATGACGTCTACTATGCACGCTCAATCCAATTATTCGGATCCTGTAATCGCCTGGCAACAGATCGAAATGCATTTATGCGACCACGCTGAGATTTAGGGATGACAAAATTCTATGGAAACACTTAATGCGAGTGGCAAGACAACGGGAATTAGCACTCGCCGCATAATTGCTTACACTGTTGATGTTGGGCTTTTGTCCTGTGCCCTTTGGGTGCCACAGCTTGCCATACAACTTCTCAAAGGGGTCACTCCAGCGAGCGTTTTCAACATGTCAACAGGGCTGAATGCTTATGTTTGGGTGGGTCTGACTATTTCTCTACCGTCTTGGCTCTATTTTGCTGCAAGCGATCGTTCAGCTCTGGGAGCAACTTTGGGAAAACGGCTGTTTGGTTTGCGTGTGGCTAATAAGACTGGCGGTCGCCTTGGTATAGTGCGGGCTATGCTACGCACTCTAATCAAGGTTGTACCTTGGGAGTTGACCCACGTCATATTTTTCTTACCTTTTTTGACCTCGGGGCAAAACCCGGTTTTGGACCTGAGATAATCATTCCCTACGTTTTGTTGGCAATTTATGTTGCTGTAATGTTGCGAACTCGTGGCAAGCAGAGTTTACATGATTTGGTGGCTGGAACAGTGGTAATCAGATCTTAGAATTCTGGGCGCTATGCTTTTCCGATATCTCTTCCACCCAGTCTATTTCGGGAGCTATATTAGTTTCTGAGCTGATTGCTATTCTTGTTGCATCACGCTGAAATTCAAGTAGCTAGAGGCAAGTCGAACAAGCGCCAGTTCAGGAAATAGTTAGGTCGCTAAAGATTCAAGATTTTTCCGTCAACATTTCATCTGATTATCACCATGTACGACAAAAACCAAATCAGGCCGATTTTTTTGGGGGGAAATAGCCAGGGGGAGTTTGGATTGATTGAAAGAATAAAGAAAAAAGAGGAAATTTGCTATTGCCAAGCTGTTGATTTTGGTTCATGCGGTCTTGTATCTGAACGACGGACTAAACTAAGCAGTTTGATCGAAATCACGTCAATCCATAAGAGCGCGAACCCCATAGCCATTCTTTGGATCAGCCCTGCATAGGGATTATAGGTTGGAAACATGGGAAACGGCGAGAGCGCGATAGAAGCAATGGCAGATACTAGTGTAAAAAGCCAAAAGGGCCGCCACTGATTATCCTTTCTGAAACCTAAAGTAAGGACGATCATCCCAATGGTCACGGCATTTGAAGCGATCGTAGCTGTAATGTCGTGTCCAATATTGGTCAAGGAGTTGGGTAGCCCTGCAGGATCCATTGGAAAGAATCCTACAGCTATCATGTCGATTCCACCAATAACGATTAGTACTGCCCCGATTTTAGAGATCAATCCATTACGTAAACTGCGATATAGCCCGAATCCAAAAGCAGCCACGAGAACTCCCAATAACTGGAACCCAAAGGCATTCATGAAAAAAGCATGAGGAGCGCCAACCGCCCCTAGCTCACTCATACCCATGCTGATTGGATTGTATTTAGGCCAAAGCAATCCCAAAATAGCCGTTACAAACGCGTACGAGACAGGGCCTACTGTTCCGCAGACAGCCAGGATTACACCAGTTTTATCTGACACTTTGACATCCATAGACATTTTCTACTCACTCATATTGGTGTTCTGTTGAAGGAATACTTGACTGCACCTTTTGGGCAATTATCAACACATGACCCGCAAAGTATGCACTCCGAGTTTTCCATGGATTCCCGTTGCACCATACTATTAACATCTAGGCTCATGGGGCAGTTTTTGCTGCAAATCTTGCAGTTACTGCATTTTTCCCTGTCCGCTTCTAGCTGCAGCGATGGCCAATTGGCAACGTTTCGAAGTTTTCTTCCCAGAATCATGAAGGGCGCCATCCAGCATCCTGTGTGACAGAAAGCTCTTTTGCCAGCGATGAGTGCTACGCCTGCGATTATTCCGAAAAAGACTAGGAATATTACAAGTGACGGTATATCTTGGATTGAGATTCCATAGTATGTTTGGTAGAACGGATCGACGGCCATTATTCCTCCAGCTTGGGCAAATACGAAGATTATGATAGCTACCCATGGGGTCCATATCGCGTATTTTATCCAGTTTCTTTTTCCGTTCGGGAAGCTTTTTTTGTTGGCTTTCATGCAAAGTTCTTGGGTGGCTCCCGCAGGGCAAACCCAGCCGCAAAACGCTCGTCCAAAGAATAGAGAGGAAACAAACAGAGAAGCAAAGACTATGAAGCTGCCGGCTACGATGCCTTCTGAACCGCCCATTATGATGAGATATGGCGAGAAGTAGTAGTAAATAACTGGGAACAATGCGAACATTATTATTGTCATGATTTTTCTGACTTGTTGTCTTTTCACTGCTGTTCACCTCCGGTTTGAACTGTCTCCTTGCGCATGAGACACTGCTCCATTTCTTTTTGGGTTATGTCTAGTTTGAGGGTGCCGTTGGCGCCTTCTATTTCAAGCATCACGCCTTCGATCATGTTGACGTTTTTTAGTTTGCCGAGGAAGCCTTCAAAGAATACTTGGCCATTTTCGTTGTCAAGGAAAGCTATTCTTCTTACGGCACCTTCCGTTTTCATCTCGACTGAGAATGAGTGTTCTTGAACTCTTTTGCCCATCTTTTTTGCCTCAAATAGCATTGTATGGGGGCAAGAGTGATAAAGCAACCTCAACAGAAAATATGAAATATCATAGTTGATTATTAAGGTCTAGGCGGTATAGGGAGTTGCATCTGATTGGATATCTTTAGTAGTTTGCTGTTCGAACTTTCAAGTGGAGATCGGCTGGATATTCTAATGCTCTTGAGTAAGAATCCCTTGAAGTTGTCCCATATTTCTAACAAGCTTGATTTTACTGTGCAAGAGACATCGAGGAACGTAGCTAGGCTTAGTGAGGCTAAACTAATAGTGAAAGATATTGATGGCGCATTTCATCTAACGCCATACGGCGAAGAAGCGATGAACTTGCTTTCAGGCTTCAAGTTTCTTTTTAAGAATAGGGAGTATCTGACCACTCATATACTCGGTGGAATGCCTAAATTGTTTAGGGCAGGTTTGGGAATACTTGACAGCTTCGAGTTTGTTAGTGATGTTATGATTGTATTCCATAACATAGAAATCATGATATCTAAAGCCGATAAGTTTGTGTGGATTATTACCAACCAGGTTCTGATGAGCACTATTCCCGATTTAGTTCAGGCTGTGGAGCGTGGAGTTGAGTTTAGGCTATTAATGCCGAAAGATTTTGCCCCTTCAGAGGGTTTACCTGAACTAGTTAACAACCCTGTTTTTGAATTGGCATCTCGTGCAAAGAAACTTGAAAGCAGGTTTTTGGAGGACGTAGATATCTTCCTTTGTTTGTCTGAGAGCCAAGTTGCTGCTCTTGGCTTTCCAAACTTGGAAGGTAAACTTGACTATATCGGATTTAAGGCAGAAAACGAGGTATCTGCTGAGTGGGCAAAAGCGTTGTACAATCATTATTGGAGCAAAGCTACGTCACAGATTCCCGAACAACTGACTAGAAAATGAGGCCCACACTAAGGCTGGCTGAGAGCACGCACGATTTGAACAGCGGATTTCACTTGTCTCCAGCTGTGCTCGCTTAATTTTCAACATGTTAAAAAAGGATACGGACAAACATTTACAAAACATGTAAAATGTGAATCGAAGGTATAAACGACGGTGTGAAGCTAGCCCTCGGCACATTTAAAATCATTGACATATGCTTGGGCTGCTCAGGTGTCATCGTGGTTCTGGCTTACCCAGCTTCTTCATTCTTCTCTGTTGTTGAAATCGGGAGGGTCATCCATAATTCTAAGTGGCGGGTTTGGAGTATATGATTTCGCGTTTGAAAATTTTGGTTAGGGAATGAAGGAAGTACATGTATATGTCTTTTTTGGGTTATATGTCGGTTTTCGTAATATGTCGGGGGTTAAAACAAGCCATATATTAAGTCTTGCGACGCAATATGTATCTGAGTAAAACACCAATACTGTTCTACAAAACTACACAAGGTGAAAAAAAATGACCGAAACAACCAACATAAGAATAACCTGCACAATGCAACTTCGTGAAAACAGAAAAA
>DATEAU010000071.1:0-2509 GCA_035288165.1 Bathyarchaeia archaeon | reverse complement strand
GCGGTCTATGTCGCCGAAAAGCGGGTCTCTGCCGCGTCGTCTTCTGAACCATTCAGGGTAATCTTCATCGTCTTGTGACATTTGGCTTTCACCACATTAACTTTAACCATCGGTTTCTATAAGTTTTTTGCCAGAAAAGGTGTTATCGCATGTTCCTCAACTGGTTCAGAGTTCCCAAATACGTTCCGTCCAAAAGGTAAACCTCAGCACCATCCATATCTAGAGTTCCTGACCTAAGCATCGGTCCGATCATTGTTGCTTGCCCTTCTTTTCCAGATCTAGTTTCATTGATGGCTCTACCGCCGAGGAAATCGTTGAAGCTGGGCATCATAAGAACCTCAGCAGCTGTAGGGGCGAAACCATAATGTTTCTTAACTGTAGCTTCCCCCGTGCTTTCTACTTTAATTCTGTGTTTCTGAAGCAGCGTCATAGACAGCTGTTCCGTGTTGCACGCGGCTTTAACCCATACTTGCCTTGTTATTCTGAAACCAGAAGGGTCCCGAAAGACCACGACGGGATGCACATGCCCCATCACCAAAGTTTTGCACTTCAGGATTGTTGGCGAGGGCCACTTGTGCCCGTGGAAAAAGCCGATGTCGCCTATGATTGTTCCTGTTGCAGGGAGAAGCTTCACGTTTTCAGGCAGTAATGGTTCTATGTTGGGGTCGTGGTTGCCGCGTACGATGCCTATTTCGTTTACGTAGCGTTGGAGTTCGGTGAAGAAGTCGGGTATGTCATGCCACTCGCCCAGCTCCGCCTTTATCACAGTGTACTTGACGTCGCCTAAAATTAGAAGCGCGTCAGGCTTATGCTCCAATAGTAACGCAACGAGCTTCTTCAGGAGTTTAGGGGTTTGGCTTGGTACGTGAATTCCTCTTTCTTGAAGCGCTATTTCCCAGCCTATATGCGGATCGGCAACAACAAGGGTCCGTGTTTTTGCCGTTTTCACGAGGGCTGCTGGATAGGGAAGCAGGAGCGTTAACATCGTTTTTCCTTTCACTGTTTTATTAGGCCAAGAATTTTATCGTGAATTTCCTTGTTTCCTGAAGCCACGAACTTCAGCGTCTGCTTCGGGTCCAACTTGACATCTATGGGTTTGCCCTCGGGAGAGGTTACGGTTCCACCCGCCTCTTTGATAATAAAAAAACCTGCAGCAACGTCCGTAGTTCGGAGTTTCCCGCGGATATCAATGAATGCCTCCGTTAAGCCGTCAGCCACATAGCATAGTTCTAGCGCGTTGGCGCCGAAGTGACGAATGTGCTTGGTCTTCTGAATCACGTCTGAAAGTTGCGGAACGATTTCCTTGATTTTGTAAGTGTTCAAGTCCAACCCGATTACTGCTTCATCCAATTTTGCCAGCGCTGAAGGCGTGACTTTCTTGCCATCACGAAAGGCGCCTTTACCCTCAAACGCTGAATAGGAAACGTCATGGAACAAATCTGTTACTGATGCGGCAAAAACCTGCGAGAGGGCTGGCTTTCGAGACACGGCTATGGAGGAACAGTAGAAGGGCAAACCACGGACCAGGTTCGTGGTGCCATCAATGGGGTCAACCGTTACGTAATACTCCTTCGGTAAGTCTCCGAATTCTTTGATGCCTGACTCTTCGCTCACTAGCGTAAACGACAAGTTATTTTCCAACATTACTTCTAATATGGCTTTTTCCGCTGCTAAATCCACCAGCTTAATTGGGTCGCCGCCGGCGCCCACGCCCAAGTCTGGCTGCGGCTGCTGCAATGTTGCGAACAGTGGAAGAATGTGAGTTTTCACGTTTTTCTTGCATTGGGCAAAAACTTTTCGCCAATCAACTTGTCTCATTGGGAAGCCTTCAATCATGGTATGTATGGTGGTATTGATAAATGCTCCATCTGATCGTCAACGAAAACAAACAGCAATCTTGTTCCTGTTCTCCGAATGGCTAAGTAGAGATTTATTGATTGGAAATTAACAGAGTAGACTAGAATTAATTCTTCATAACGTCTATATATCAAAAGAAAGGGACATACTGTCAAGCTTGAGGCGTTTATGCTTGGTCGATATACTGCACATTGCAACTGGAGTTGTCTACCTATTTTTCGGATCATTAGGCGGCATTTTCGCTTTAAGAACACTTAATACGCTGCATAAAAGTCCAGAGTTGAAAACCCAGTTAGGGATTTGGCTGCCAATTCTCGTGGGCGCGATATTCTTTGCAGGCGGTGGATTTTTCCACATATCCGAACACTTCTTTGAAGGTTTTGAAGTGGAATTGCTACATGAAATCTTCCTAGTAATTGGGCTTTCGTCTTTCGTCGTCGGCGTCGTGCGATATTCAAAAGTGCAGATGGAATACGTGCATCTCAAGACAAAAATTCTTGAAGAAGCTGAAGCTGAAACCGTCCAAAATAGACAAAAGAACTAGTAAAGTCAGAGTTTTTCAAGTTCAAGTTCTGTGACTGGAACGTGGCGCTATGCGGAGAAATCATGCCTGGGCAGGCACGTTATTCTGCCTCTATAATAACTGCGGTTC
>DATEAU010000070.1:0-4448 GCA_035288165.1 Bathyarchaeia archaeon | reverse complement strand
GTCTTCCACGTAAACAAGGATGAAAGATACAATGTTATAAGAATGGCAAAAAGTACGCCTAAAGCATCAAACAGAAACGGAAACCATACTGGCGTTGAATTGAAAACAAAGAACACTATTATGAACAAGGCTGGCGGCAATAATGCAAGATACCATCTACCGCTTGAACTTGCTCTTCTCAGCTCAACCAGAATAGCCGCGAAGGCGAAAACCGCCAGACCGTATGCCGCGAGACCTTCATAAAACAGAAAATCACCCGTGAAGGGACCAAACAGAGCAACCGTCCCAACAACCAAGCTTGCCAATAAGAAAGCCGAAATGAAAAGCAGCGCCTTTTTCTTACGCAAACCCGAGAAAAGATATGAAAACGTAAACAGCAATGAAGCGTAAGAGAACATAAACAACGCGATTAAAGCCATTTGGGGCACGAAAACTACAACCGACACCGCCACGCTAATCAAAACTACAAGCAGAATCGTGTCTCGAGTGCGAAACTCTCTCGCCTCAAAAGTTGACTTTAATTTACCTTCGACCCGCTTGCTAAGCAGCAGAGCCGCCAACGTCACGAGGAACAAGGCAAACGGCATGGCAACGTCGAAAGTCAACATGAAACCAACCATACCGGGAACGGGAATTTAAACGTTAAAACCCAAACCATACGTTCAATATGGCTAATGAAGCCAGAATCGCTTCCTCTGTCCGAACCGTCTCTGTTCCCTGACAGGGAATTGTGTTCACCACAAAATTCACGAATTTGCTAAGCTGCCAACCTTCGTCTCTTGCGATTTCGTGTAACCCCCGCGATGGCGCGCCGAATACGACGAGGATACTCTTCGCTGCCCGCCATTCACCAGCCAATTTTCCAGCAACATCTGCAAGCTCGCTGCCTTTCCTCGAAGTGCCCACCGTCAAATCTGCCTTCACACTTTCCACGGCATTGCGGAGCGAACCCCGCTCAACCGTCACAACGTAACCCCAGTAATCAGGAACATCCCCACGGTTCGCAGCCTGAACCTCAACCCCGTCGCCAGTTCGAACTACCTGCACAGTCAACCGTTTGCCAATCGCATGCTGTTTATCCCTCAAAAGCGCAGGAGACTCAACTCCCACATCCATTAGCAACCCCTCCTTGACCACTGACAAGACTAAGCCTTCAACGTACTCGCCCACCCGCAAGTCTTTCGCCCGCCTGTTGACGGGGTGATGCGGAGTCCGCAACGGAGGCAAAATCCCCGCATACTGCAAGCGCGGCTCAATCTTGAAAAGCCTCTTCCGCAAGTACTGAGGAGTCTCCATGTACGAAAGCAACGTGACAATCAAATCCAAATCCGCAGTCTGCGCAGCTTTCGGATTGTCACGGTAAACGACAATTTCGTCAACCCTGAAAATCGCCGCCGCCCGCCCAATCAAACCCACCTTCGCGGTTTTCTCACGCAGGTGCGGCGTGTCCGAAATAACCGATGCGGGAAACCCGATGATCAGCCTTTTCTTATCCACTCGCCTTTTTCTCTCCTCGCCATGTGTGCAGCTTCGAGCTGCGTTCAGCTTAAAAGACGAAACCAGATATAAGATTGCTTGTGGAAACATGAACCCGAAAACGCAGGAGTCACCCCTCGACGACGTCAACGAAATCCGACGAATAGACAAGAGCAACATGCTCAGCTTCAGCATTGAAGCCGCAAAGCACTATGACGAAGCAACAAAAATTTCAGAAAAAATGTCTGCAGACTTCACGAAGCCAGAAAACATAGTTATTGCAGGCATGGGCGGCTCAGCTATCGGCGGCGAACTCCTCAAAGACTACACACGCACCCAAGCGCCCGTTCCAATCGAAGTCAGCAAAGACTATACGTTGCCCGCGTACGCAAACCGCAAAACCCTCGTGCTGGCTGTCAGCTACTCAGGAGACACCGAAGAATCTCTTAGTGCCTTCCTAGACGCAATAAAAAGGCAATGCACAATTTACTGCATAAGTTCAGGCGGAACACTCCTCAATTTCGCCGAAAAACTCAACGTGTCCTTCCTTCGCGTTCCCGCTGGAATGCCTCCCCGCGCGGCCTTACCTTACCTGCTTGTTCCGCAACTGGTTCTTCTTGAAAAGATGGGCTTGGTTTCAGACGTGTCCGAAGGTCTAGGCGAAGCCACAAAGCTGTTGGGAAAGTTCAGTCGTGAGAATTCTCCAGAAAAACCCGTGGGAAAGAGCTTGGCAAAGTCGTTGGCTTCAGGAATTCACGGCACAGTCCCCGTGGTTTACGGCTTCGGAGTCTACCGCGGCGTGGCGCAGCGTTGGAAACAGCAATTCAACGAGAATAGCAAGGTTCACGCGAAGTGGGAGGTTTTTCCCGAACTCAACCACAACGAAATCGTCGGCTGGGAAAAAGCAGACGCACTCGCCAAACAATTCTCCACAGTATTCCTCCGAGACAAAAACGAGCCCTCAGAGGTTCGGAGCAGAATCGAAATAACAAAAACCCTAATGCCACAAAACTCGAAAAAGTTCGAAGTGTGGGCTCAGGGCAAAAGCACATTGGCGAAACTGCTGTCCACTATCCTCATGGGAGACTTCATAAGCGTCTACCTCGCCATCCTGCGCGGAGTTGACCCGACGCCCGTTCAGACGATAGCCATGCTGAAACAGAAACTTGGCGAGACAGGAACAAAAGAAAGGATAGTTCGGGAACTCGAAAAACTCAAGCCTGCGCAGTGAACTTCTTGAACTCTTCCTCCGCAGCTCCCAGCGGCAACATCCGCGGCGGACGCTTAAACCCGTAAGCACAAATGGCGTTAACTGCGCCTTTCTGCTTCTTGTTCAACGCCAACTTCAAGGCGCGGACAACGTCGAAAAGCACACTGCCAGCGTTCGGTGCATCAACCGTGCTGAACTTGAGGTCGATCTGCATGGGCGCATTCCCGAAGTAGGCACCGCTGATCCAGAAGTAACTGTCACGTTTGTTTTGAAGGAAATCCACGTAATCCGTCGAGCCTGCTACAACTTCGGCTTTGTAAGGCAACGAAGACGCCACCGCCTCGGTTTTTATGGTTCGTTTCGCATCTCTCGTCCTGGCCATTGTGTCCAACGATTCGGTTCCGCCGCCAACGTCGAGCTGATAAGTTTCGTTAATTCTCACCCCACTCAGGGTAAGCAATTGAAGAAGCGTTTTGTGAAGTGCAGTGGAACCAATTTGGTCCACGAGGTCGTCGCCAGCCAGTGGTACGCCTGCTTCCGCGAACCGTTCCGCCCACCCTGCGTCGCTTGCGATAAAGGTAGGCGTGGCGTTCACGAAGCCGCATCCTGCCTTCAACGCTTGCTCAGCGTACCATCTTGACGCTTCGGTTGCGCCGCTCGGAAGCAAATTAATCACAATTTCGGCTCCGCTTTCCCTTAGAGCTTTCGCCACGTCTGAATCAGGTTTGTTGCTGACCTGCACAATGCTCTTGGTGGATTCGCCAACACCATCTAGCAACGGACCTTTTTTGACGGTGACACCTGCGGATGGAACAGATGCGATTTTTGGCGCGTTATTTGGCTTAGCAAATATGGCTCCAGCTAAGTCTTTTCCAACTTTTCTTTCGTCTACATCGAAGGCTGCAACAACCTGGATGTCTTTTGGGGCTAAGCCTCCGATTCTGGGGTTACGCAGCCCCGTGCAGTCTTCTTCTTTCTCAAGTTTTCCGTAGTATTGTAAGCCTTGGACGAAGGCTGAAGCGCAGTTCCCTACGCCGACTAACGCGACTTTAACGTTGGGCAATCTCGTCACCTGTTTCGGCTTTTCTTATCTGCATTTGCCTTAATAAAATGCATCGCTGGTTTTGTCAGACGCATGTTTGCGCGTAGTTGTTAGTTTGGTTCCGCTACTTGCAAACGACTTCGAAGTACAAAAAGTTAGGCTGATCGAAATTGGTAACCTTGCCAACTGTGTTAGAGAGAAGAGTTTACCATTTTTCCCAGTGGACAAGCTCTTCAATCGGTTTCCTTTTGGCGCTTCCGATGAATGCTTTGCTAAGTTTGCTTCTCACGCTCTCTTTTTCCGCAGGGTATCCAATCGGCGTTAACGCGACAACTTTGATGTTCTCAGGGATTTCCAGGGCTTTCTTGACTTTTGCTTCGTCGAATGCGCCTAGCCAGCAAGATCCGAGGCCTAAGTTAGTAGCTGTCAAGATAAGCTGTTGCAACGATATAGCCACATCAACTAGGTAGTAGTCCATTCCGTTGCGAGAGCCCGAATCTTTTGGATTAGCGCAAGCAGCCAAAACCACTGGCGCATTCTTCAGCCAAAGATTGAGAAAACTCGACAGTTCCGATATCTTGTACTTGTTTTTCACAACTATGTATTGGCAGCATTGTTTGTTCGCCCAAGAAGGCGCCATCCTCGCCGCATCAAATATTTTTGAGAGCTTCTCATCCTCGACTGCTTTGTCGGCGTAATCCCTTACGCTCTTTCTCGTTG
>DATEAU010000069.1:0-3822 GCA_035288165.1 Bathyarchaeia archaeon | reverse complement strand
ACCATTCGCATGTTTCGTTTACATTATGTATTTCGTGCCTTTTACATATAAATTATATTCAACAGCGTTAAATACAAAATTATACGTTTGTTCAACAAATATACATAGTTAAGTCATAAACATTCAAAATGTTATGGAGAGAAAAAAATGAGTGAACGTGTACAAAAAAACAGCTCTTATCTCAACGGAAAATCAACTGTCGGAACAACAACTCGCGTTAAAGACACCAGCACCGTCAGTGGAATGTGCCCCTAAAGCATCCATGACTGCCCCATCATGTGCGAAATCAGCCTCTCAGCCTTCAGAGGACGCGAAGCACTTTACCCAGAGCCAGCGCAGTTCGGAACAAGCACAGCCGGATCCCTAAAAAATTATGACCTCGACTGGTCACACTTTAATATACAAGCCAGTGTTTTCGATGTCCATGGCATCAAAGAAAGCTCTGAAGTAGCCATATTCCCAAACGTCAACACAGAAACCAAAATCGGCGGAGTCCCCCTTAAACTACCCATCATGACCGGCGCATTCGGCTCCACAGACGTCGCACGAATAAACTGGGACGCATTAGCCATCGGCGCTGCCCTCTCAGGCGTCACAATAACCATCGGAGAAAACGTCTGCGGCATGGACGTAGAAGCCAAAATCCAGAAAGGCAAAGTCGTTCATTCGCCGGAGTTGAAGCGAAGAGTCGAAGCTTTCAGAAAGTTCTGGGACGGAAAATACGGCGAGGTAGTCGTGCAGACAAACGTGGAAGACCAGAAACTAGGCATAGACGTCTACGCGTTATCAATGCTTGAAGTCAATGTGATTGAACGCAAATGGGGACAAGGCGCCAAAGCCATCGGCGGCGAAGTTCGTCTGAAGAATTTGGACAAAGCAATCTTGCTGAAGAAGAGAGGATACATTGTCATTCCAGACCCCGAGGATCCTGTCGTTCAGGAGGCTTTCAGAGACGGCGTTTTCAGCACCTTCGAAAGACACAGCAGAGTTGGCATCCCAAAAGAGAAACCGTTCATCGAAGATATAGAATGGCTCAGAAAACAAGGCACAAAAAAAGTGTTCCTGAAAACTGGCGCATACAGACCATCCGCAGTAGCTTACACGATGAAATTCGCTTCAGAAGCAAAAATTGTTGCCTTATCGTTCGACGGCGCAGGAGGCGGAACAGGCATGAGCCCAGTACCAATGATGGATGAAATGAGCATCCCCACAGTATACCTTGAAGCACTAGTGCTAAAGTGCGCACAAATACTGAAGAAGAAAGGTCGCTACGTCCCAGACCTGGTGATGGCAGGCGGCTTTATAGAAGAAACATCAATCTTCAAATCCATCGCCATGAGCAACTTCGGAGACGAACCATCGATAAAAGGAGTCCTCATGGGACGCTCCCCAATCACCGCCGCAATGAAATCCAACTATTTCAAGCAACTGGCGGAACAGGGAAAACTACCTAAGACATTCGCGGATCGTTACGGAACTGACCCTGTAAAATTCTTCATAGCAACACCGGAACTCAGGGCGAAATATGGAAAACGCTTCAACGAAATTCCATTGGAAGCCATAGGCGTATACACATACTTAACTGACAGAGTTGGCGTCGGGCTTAAGCAGTTCATGGCTGGCGCGAGAAAGTGGAAACTTGACCTACTTGATAGGAATGACTTGATGAGCTTGTCTGAAAGAGCCGCGAAGGTAACTGAAATCCCAACTGCTGACGAAGTTGAAAAAGGCGCCGTTGAGAAAATACTAGAATAAACAACTGCATTCTCTTTCTTTTTTCTTTCTTTATTAATTCTTGATATGAATGTTCTTCTGACTTAGCATACATACTTTTTAATTCATATGCTTGGTTTTCTCATCTGTCTCTCAAAGGATTAGTTTTAACATAAGTAATATAGGTAATAGATATATGTTTCATATATCATTCATACCTCATTATCATACACATAAATGATTTTCAATACGGTTATATAGAAAATATGGCACTTAACTTGGTAAGTTCGAAGAAAAAAGTGAGATAATATGAAGTTCACTTTTGTTAAGACTTACTATGATTTAATGAACGAGACTCCAGCGATAGCGCTAAGAAATGCACAAGTCACAATAAATCACTCCACGCAACGATTATTTGCTCACGCTTCAAAATCCAACGGAGGCAACTAAATGAAGCGAATCATAGCCAACGAAGAAGTATGCATGGGCTGCGGACTCTGCGAAGTATACTGCACCGTCCAGCATTCAAAATCCAAAGACATTGTAAAAGCTTACAACAAAGAAAGCCCCAGACCAATCAGCCGAGTGCGGCTAGAAGTCGCTAAGCCCGTCTCATTCGCCATCCAATGCAGAAACTGCGAAGACGCTCCATGCGTAAGTGCCTGCCTCTCCGGCGCTATGACCAAAGACGAAAAAACCGGGTTAGTCACCCACAACAAGGACAAATGCATAGGCTGCTGGACCTGCGTCATGGTCTGCCCATACGGAGCATTGAAAACGGACGTTTCAGGCAAAGTCGTAGCCAAATGCGACCTTTGCCAAGAACTTGAAACCCCAGCCTGCGTCGCCAACTGCCCCAACCGAGCGCTTACAGTCAAAGAGGTGAAACCGTAATGTCCAAATACGTGATTGTCGGCGCTTCAGCCGCAGGAATCGGCGCGGTCGAAGCAATCCGAGATGTAGACCCAGTTGGGTCGATAACGGTGATTTCAGAAGAGCTTTGTCCACAGTATTCTCGTCCGATGATTTCTGACTTCGTCAGCGGAAAAGCAACCTTCCAGAAAATGATGTGTCGCGAAGACGACTTCTGGAACAAAAACAACGTTCAAGCATTAACAGGAAGAACCGCCACAAGTCTCAACTTCACAGAAAAATATGTAGCTCTCGACAAGGGCGAACGAGTCAGCTACGAAAAGCTTCTAATCGCCACAGGCGGCAAACCCTTCGTTCCAAAAATGGAGGGCACAGACAAAGAGGGCGTGTTCACTTTCACAAGTATTTCGGACGCTGAACGACTTGCAGCAAAATTAGAAAACTCCAAGAACGCGGTGGTAATCGGGGCTGGACTCATTGGGGTGAGCGTCACTGAAGCATTAGTGAAACGTGGGTTAAATGTTACAATCGTGGAGCTTCAAGAAAAGATTCTCAGTCTCCTGCTGGACTCTAAAGGCTCAGACATCATCGAGAATGTCATGAGAAAAGCAGGAGTCACGATAATAACTGGACAATCAGTTCAGCGAATCGTCGGCAAACCCGAAAACGACCGGTCAGTAGGAAGTGTAATCTTAACGAAGGGCGACCAGATACCCTGCGACGCAGTCATCGTCGCCATCGGCGTGGTCCCACGCACCGAGCTAGTCACTGGAACCGAAGTAAAATTGAACCGAGGCATCATCGTGGACAACTACATGCAGACTAATGTTCCAGACGTGTACGCCAGCGGCGACGTTGCCGAAACATACGATTTCACATTAAACCAAAATCGCCTCCTGCCGCTGTGGCCTCTTGCCGTGGCGGAAGGAAAGGTCGCAGGCTGCAACATGGCGGGCAAAAAAACCGAATACTCAGGCGGAACCAACATGAGCAGCTTGAAGTACTTCGGAATCCCAGTAATCTCAATAGGCATAACAAACCCGAAAGAAGAAACCGCCTACGAAATCCTAGTCAAGCACGAACCCGAGAAAAACCTTTACAAGAAAGTGGTCCTGAAGGATAACATGATTATCGGAATAACCCTCGTAAACGACGTTGAAAGAGCAGGAACCCTGTTTCACCTGATGAAAAACCGCGTCAACGTGAAGAAGTTCAAGCGCAATCTTATCTCAGAAA
>DATEAU010000068.1:0-3765 GCA_035288165.1 Bathyarchaeia archaeon | reverse complement strand
ATCGCTTGAGCTTGAATCGGGAAAAGTTCTTCAAACCCAAGATCTTCTATTCCTTTCAAGACTTCCGCCTTTAGCGGAAAGTCTCTAAATGATTGTATTTCCATTTTTACCTATTTTCTCCTGCCACAAAATTCATCATGCGTCTCTTTCTAAGCTACAGGAGCTTTTGTTAGTGAACATGAGTTAATGTGACAGCTAACCAGCCTCAATCCGCATATAAAAAGCTTTAGCATAGTTTGAAGCAAAACCTCCAATCTCCAAACCACTTTTTATTCAATCACATGACAAAGTATCAATTCAACATGTGCAACTCGTTAAATCAAGGCTCTATCCTCGCCTCCATGTTGCCCCTTTAAATAAGAGGGCTATAGACTGTTCCGAGCACAACAGTTAAGAGATTTTCGCTCTAATAAGCTAAGTATGCAACGCGGAAAACTTTCAGCTGAACTTATTGCTCCTTGTGGCATGAATTGTGGAATCTGCAAGTCTTACCTTTCGTTTTCAAGAGGAGTACCAAAGGAAAGGGGAAAAGTGTCGATTTGTTCAGGCTGTCTTCCCAGAGATAAGAATTGCTTTATCAAGCGAGCGTGCAAATTGCTTTCGGAGAAAAAGATTCGGTTCTGTTTTGAATGCGAAAAGATGCCGTGTAAGAATCTGGAAAGAGTGGATAAGCGTTACCGAACCCGTTACGCCATGAGCATGGTGGAAAACCTCAAAGAAATCCAAACAAAAGGCATCGAGACGTTCCTGGAAAACCAAGAAGCCAAATACAAATGCCCAAACTGTGGTGATGTTGTCTCTGTGCACGATAGAAAATGCTATTCATGCGTGAAAATCGCAAGAGGCTAGAAAAAAGAGGAAAATGCGTTACCTTCTCAAGAGCGATATGAACGCCACTACGAGGAAAGCAACGCCTGCCCAGAAAACGCTGCCCGTGAGGAACCAAACGACAAGAGCGATTATGCCAGCTGGCAAGACGAACAGGATAATTTTCGCAAGCACAACGATAATCACAATTCCAATGATGACCAACAGAAGCAGTATAGCAAGGTCGCCAATGTTTGGCAACGAAGGCAGCTGGAAACCAAACAAATCCAAAAAACTCACCACTATACTCGACTTGAAATCAATATTTAAGCTTTTCCAAAAACGAAAAAGGTCACAAAGCTACGCCATCCATCAACCGCCAAACTCGCAACAAAAAACCAACGCGCTTAGTCGAAAAAGAAGTCTTGAATATCAAACTTAAATATTCGCAAACGCTTCAATCTACTAACACACTAACAAGGAGACATTAAACACGCCCGCAATAGAAGTTGGCAGAATATGCGTTAAACAAGCTGGCCGCGAAACCGGCAAAAAATGCGTCATCATTGACGTAATGGACAAAAGCTTTGTACTAGTAACAGGTCCGAAAAAACTCACAGGCGTAAAGCGAAGAAGAGTCAACATAAACCACGTTGCACCTCTCGAAGACAAGATAAACGTCACAAGAGGAGCATCCGACGAAGAAGTAACCAGCATTCTAGAAGCTGCTGGCAAACTAGAAGTGATGGCGCAAACCCCCAAAACCCCAGCAGCATAACCCAAACTCTTATACTTCCAACCTCTTTTTCTAAAGCAGGAGAGAAAACATTCCACATGCCCAGAACAACCCCTCCATGGGAAATCAAACGTGAACTTCAAATAAAAAACGAGGACACCACCAACCCAAAGTACGGCCACGAACCCGAACACAGACCACCACAAGACTACATCCGATATGGCGTCATAAACCTCGACAAACCAGCAGGCCCAACAAGCCACGAAGTCGCCGCATGGACAAAAAAAATCCTAAAAATAGCCTGCATCGGTCACGGCGGAACTCTAGAGGCTTAGCTCACAAGCAAGCCAGAGAAATCCCAAAGTGACCGGCATCTTGCCTATCACATTAGAGGATTCTACGAAAATCGTTCAAGCACTTCTCTACAGCGGCAAAGAATACGTGTGCGTAATGAAGCTCCACGGCGACGCTGAAGAAGAACAAATCAAAAAAGTCCTACTCGAATTCGAAGACGAAATATATCAGCGACCACCACTGCGCTCATCGGTTAAGCGTCAACTCAGAACCAGACGCATCTACTACGTAGACTACTTCGAGATGAACCAAAGAAATGTTCTTTTCAAGGTCGGCTGCGAAGGCGGAACTTACATACGCAAACTCTGCTACGACGTAGGCGAAATCCTAGGCGTCGGCGCACACATGCAGGAGCTTAGGAGAACACGCGCAGGACCGTTCACAGAAAACGGCAATCGCAAAGTGACTCTGCATGAAGTGGCTTACTGGTTTGGAGAATGGAAAGAGAAAAAAGAAGATCAAACCCTCAAGAAATTCATTCAACCCATGGAAAACGCTCTAGCGCTGCTTCCCAGAATCATTGTCAGGGACTCAGCCGTCGACGCTCTATGTCACGGAGCAAACCTGACTGCACCAGGCGTTTTATCCATGGATAGCGGCATAACGTACGATTCAATTATCGCGATTTTCACTTTGAAAGGAGAAGCGATAGCTCTCGCGAAAGCGCTCCAGTCCACCGAAGAAATCGTCAAACTCGACCATGGAACCGTCGCCACTCTCCAAAGAGTCGTGATGCCAAGAGGAACTTACCCCAAAGTTTGGAGAAGCAGCAGAAAGGAATGACCAAGAAAAAACAAAGCCCCGAACACTATTTCGCGGCACATCCGAAATCGGAACCAAAGCTTGGCCTCATCCAAACACGTCTGCGTGGCTTGCCCTTCGAGTTTCTGACGGCTTCAAGCGTTTTCTCAAAAAAACGAGTAGACACGGGAACAAGGCTTCTAATCGAAAGTATGATTCTTCCAAAATCTGGCTGCGTTCTCGACGTTGGCTGCGGATACGGTGCTGTCGGCATAGCAGCCGCCATTTTCAACCCTGCCCTGCAAGTAATCTTGACAGATGTGAATATGCGTGCGGTACGCCTTGCCAGAGACAACGCTGAGAGAAACAAAGCGGGAACCGTTGAAGTTAGGCACGGTTACCTTTACGAGCCAGTGGAAGAGTTGACGTTCAACTGTGTCCTGTCGAATCCGCCTGTGAGCGCAGGAATGGAAACCGTCAAAGCCATAATAACCGAAGCGCCAAAAATCATGGCTGAAAAAGCGACGTTGCAGATGGTTGTCAGGTCCAAAATTGGCGGAAAAACCTTGCCAGCTGTTTTCGAAGCGACGTTTGGTAACTGTGTGGTTCTGGCGAGGGAAAGCGGCTACCGAGTGTTCAAAGGTGAAAAACAGTAGAACCGCACATTTCAGCCGCTGGCAAACTTATCCACCATTCTCTTCACTAAGGGAATTACAACAAGAGAAATCGGGATGCTAACTAACGAGCCAACTATGAAGCCTCGAAGCCACATCTCCCAAAAACGTTCAGTCCAACCGTTATTTACAAGCACCAGAATGAACGTTATGATTAGAGACATAAGGACTGACGTTAGCGCCGCAAACAATAGCCCATTATATTTCCTTTTAATCCTCAAAGCAACCAGCTTATGCCACAAGAAGTCTTCATCGGTGAAAAAGCTTTCGTAAACACTTATCCACCAAGAAACTATAATAAAACCTCTGCGTGTGGATAAACGGTTCAATGCCGGGGTCTCCTAGCCAGGCAGGGAGCAAGCCTGGAGATGCGCTGCGCAAGCGGGCACCAATCAGCTTGTGGCCTCTCGGGGCCTCGGGGGTTCAAATCCCCCTCCCGGCGCTTTTCTTGCT
>DATEAU010000067.1:0-10054 GCA_035288165.1 Bathyarchaeia archaeon | reverse complement strand
GGAATGACTTCTTTCGGCAGATTTAAACTTTTATAGTATCTGCGGTCTTTCGCTTTTGCTGACAGCGTTAACTTCTGGTCTTTCACATTTATCTTCAAGGTTTCCTTATTAAAGCCTGCGATTTCAGCGACAATAGTTATCCAGCTTTTCTCCTGAAAAATATCGATCAAAGGTGTGGGTTCCTTCAGGCTTTCCTTTCCAAACCGTTTGGGAATGCGATACTTTCTGGGGTACATACTTCGAGGCGACTTGAAATTCTCGAAGCGGAACGCTTTGGTGCTGTTTTTGGGGATAATTTTCAGGCTATTCGGGTCTAGCCACTTCATAAATTTCTTGCTTCTTCGCCACTTTGCGCTCATGTCTGTTACCCCAAATACAAAGGCAATTTCCATCGTATCTATAAAACGTATCGCACAGAAAAGCGTAGAAAAAACTGCAATGCCGAGAGCTGATTTGGCAGGATTCGGTTCGAACGTGGATCCTGCTATGTAAATTGGTTGCTTGAATTGCCTGTGGATGCTCTATCTTCGACCACGAGAAAGCAAGTGATTTTTTATGTCTACTTCACAACAACACGTTTCTTTGTACGTGGTGCAGTTCTTTTTTGGGTCGTCGCGGCGGTTGCTTGAACAACTGCTTGTTTTTTAGGCTTAAGAGTCGCGATTTTTGGAACAAAGACTAGCCATAACGACAAGACCACTCCGATATAGTTCACCGTATTGACTTCTGTAAATGACCTGTTCCAGACAAGGAGGTCATACATAATCCAGTAAGTGAACCACAGTATAGATGCTGTTGCGCCTAAGTAGCATAAGGATTCGAGTTTCCGCACCCCTAAACCAGAAAACAACATCAGAGACACCGATAAGGCAACGCCGAAATAGTTCAGCGGAGAAACCTCGACAAGCAGTTTGCTCCAGACTATTAGGTCATAGAAAATCCAGTACATGAACCATAGCAGGGCTGCGCCGCAGGCTGAAAACCATAGTGTCTGTGTTATGTTCAAGTTTGGGTTCTGCATTTTGTCTTCGCTTATTGAGAAATAATACTCAATAAATAGTGCTTGCTCCCCAAAACACAATACAAAAAAACCTGATACATCCAAGAAAACAGATCGGCTAAGTAAAAACAGGAAAAATGCCAGCACATACATTAAAAAGAGAAAAGTGATGTTCGGAATCGCTTAAATCATGCGTTTTACGAGGTCGTTTATGGCTTCGCCGCGGTAACCCGCTTCCCCGCCCGCACGGAAATTCTTCTTCGGCGTTCCCTTGTACCCTTTCGTTGGAGGATGCAGCCTAAAGACAGGTTGAATGTCGGGCAGCTTCAAGAACTCAACTTTGCAGCTCACAATTCCGCCCGCAAGATCATTTATTGAAGTGCAACCAACTTTCTTCAGATACTCATCCGTTAGTTTCTTGTCACCCGACGTTCTCCCCTTTTTCGTCAGCAGATCAGCAAGGATTTCCTTGGAGATTTCTCCCCAAGTGACGTAGCTCTGTACCCGTTTCAGCATACCCAGCATAGCTGGATTATTCACGACGAGCACCGCGTGATTAGTTTGTGATATGTGAAGCATATCGAGGGTTTCCTTCGCTTCGCGCTGAGCACGAATCGTGCCCCGAACTTTAACGACTGCGAGGCACCTGCATTGTTTAGGTTTCTCAGCCATACTACTTCACCCAATCCGTCGTAGTAATCAGGTTATACGTCTTCCGCAACGCGTCAAAAATCGCGCAAGCGTACGACGGAACCGTCCGCGTGGAACCGTAACTTCTCATCCAAAGGTCCTTCACACCTGCCAACCCTAAGATTACTTTTGAAACCTCGCTGGCGACGAGTCCTAAGCCTCTGGGTCCAGGAACGATGACTACTCGGACGCCGCCGCATTTACCCTCAACTTGGAACGGAACTGAATGGGGTTTGCCGCATCCGCACTCCCAGCTTCCGCAGCCACGTTTAACAGGAACAATATTCAAACGTGCTGATACGGAGGCTTTTTCTATGGCGTTGCGAACCTGACTGGCTTTTCCAGAGCCCAACCCAATATAGCCGTCCCTGTTGCCCACGGCGACGATTGCCTTGAACCTTGATTTCTCGCCAGCGTCAGTTTGCTTCTGAACCAGGTTGACGTTAATAACTTCTTCTTGAACGTCTGGAAGCAACGCGTCAACTATCTGTGGCTCACTAATCTTCATTCCACTGAGGAAAACCTCATCAATAGATGTGATTTTGCCTTCTTGAACCATTTTTCCAAGGCGGGTTTTAGGCACCCACTGCTCTAAATTAACAGTTGACTTTTCTCTTTCTCTTCCTCTTCCACGCGACATGATTATTTCTTGACCTCACTCTTGAATGAGCTTATAATATCAGCCTTAACCTTTGAGAAATATTCAGGAATCTTTTCTGGAGAAAGCTCCTGCCCAAGATACTTCGAGAACTTTCCAGCGTACTCTTCAGTTCCAGCGCCCAACGTCTTGCCGTATTTGGCGATGTGTTCCCCTTTCGCTCGATCATTGACCAGTTTCGAATCGTCGTGAGGAACTTCCATGCCAGCATCCAAGGCACCGTTCAGAACGGCAAATAATCTTGAACCTTTTGTGGGCGCCGTCAAGCCGATGTCCAGAACAGCCTCGGTTACTCCTTCTTTCTTGGCTTTCAAACCGCAAAGAAGACCCGTAAGGTAAGCTGAAGGAACATTCCCAGTTGGAGCCTTCCAGCCATATGTCTTGCGCAATTCGCCACTGTGCGCCGCAACCATAACCTCGTCGCCGCCTGGTTTAGCAACAACTATCTGAGCGGAAATGTTCTTGAGTGTACTACGCGCAACAAGCCGAGGCAAACCTGAAACAACCAAAGCTTTCCTTGCCCTATAATCAGTTTTTCCCTCTCTTCTACGGCGAACCTGAACACGGTAACGAGCATTCCTAGCCATTAACGCTTCCTCCAAAGATCATGTGCTTTCAAGTAACGCTCCATATCAGCCACCGACTCGAACCTTCCGCTGCCAGCCATCCTGTACGTTTGGGTATAAACCTTCTCAGTTATGACTCGGCTAGCTTTTAGTTCTCGCACTTTTCTGCGTAATGAGCGGATCTTAGTCATCCAAGCTTCTTTCTTGGATATTGTGGCGTGCCCGCTTCCGCCATAGCTACCTGGACCCAGACGCCTGCCTTTGCGTTTCTTCTCTCGAACAATCTTTGCTCTAGCTCGACTCACACCTTTCTCGGGCAGGCAGGCAATGATTTTTTCATGAATTAGCTTTCGGACTTCTTCACGTGTGATTGCGCCTTCAACATCGTCCACTCGGGCAGGATCTATCCAAACACGGTTTTGCCCAACCTTGAGAATCTGTGATGCTAAACGGCGTTGACTAGTAAGATTTGTCATTGTTTTTCAGCTCCCTTTTCAGCCTTTGGGCTTTTTCGCTTGGCTTTTGGCTCCTCTTTCGCTTCAGCCAGTTCCTGCTTTTTTGCAGGTTTCTTTTCAACGGCGGGTTTGTGCTTAGGCTTCTCAACCTTTTTCTCTTTCGCCTTTTGCTTTTCTGTTGGCTTTTGCTCTGCTCCCTCAGTAATTTCCTCGCCTACTTCTTCAGCTTCCTTGACTTCCTTAGCATTTAAGACAACGACTTTCTTCTTCCTAGCTTCGGCAATGATTTGCGCCCGTTTTTTCTTGCCTACTGTGTGGGCGATTCTGGCAGCCTGCGTTTTCGAGTCAACCCCAGAAACTTCTTGCACGTTATGAATCAGGACTTCCCGGTATCCTGACGGGTGAAGCCCCCGGGCACTCTTTGGACCCTTGTACCCGGTGCTGACCATTGGCGGCCAACCTTTGATTTTTCGCCTCATCTTATGGTCTAAGCCGCGGGGTCTTCGCCAGCTTTCACTTAATTTTGAGTAACGCCAGCTTTCTGACCTGAGAAATTCGGGTTTTTTGTGTTTCGCCCGCTTTCTTGCCTGTAATGCTCTTCGCGGGAATGATGCGTTTTTCTCAGACATTTTTAATCCATTCCCTCGTTTCGCTCGTAAACGTAGATGCCGTCTAGGAAAATGCGTGGGTCTTTCTTCTTTACTTTCGTGGACTGCTCGATGTTGGCGGCTGTTTGACTCACATCTTCCAAGTTTAACCCTTGAACCACAACGTCTTCGTTATCTACTTTGACTTTAACGTCGCCGATTATCTTTGCTTTTCTGGCTCTTCTTTCGCCAGTAAAGTTCTCGATTACAACCGCCTTGCTCTGGATTTTGACTGAAATTGGAAAGTGGGAGAACACGATCTTGAGTTTGTAAGTGAAACCTTTCTGGACGCCGCTGATCATGTTTTGAATGTGGGAGTGAATGGTGCCAACGAGAGCGGCTTCCTTCTTGCGTGGCCACTCAGCCCAAACGCGAATGTCTTTTCCTTCGGCGTCGATTGATATTGATGCGGATGAGAAATCGCGTGCCAAAGTGCCTTTTTCACCTTTAACTGTGACTTTCTTTCCTGTGAGGCTGATTTCTACGCCGTCAGGAGTTTGAATGATTTTGGAGATTTCGGGTAGCCGCATGAAAATACCGCCTAGTAGACGAAGGCTAGTAGCCTTCCTCCCAAGTTCTTTTCTTCAGCTTCTCTGTGTGCAATTACGCCTTGTGAAGTTGAAACAACCATCATTCCAACGTCTCGTGATGGAAGAAACTTCTTTTCCCAGTCTTCAAACTCGCCGACTTTAACTGCGAAACGTGGCTTAACAGCGCCGCATTTGTTTATTCTGCCTAAGAGTTGGACTTTGAATTTTCCAGAGCGCCCATCGTCGATGAACTCGAATTCCCCTATGTAACCGTTTAACTGCATTATTCTCAGCACGCGACCCAGAAGTTTGGACGCAGGGCTAATTATGCATTCGCGCTTGTTGCGCATCTCGTTGTTTATGACGGTTATCAAGCCGTTTGCCAAAGTGTCCATGATGCTACCCCGCTACTCGTATTTTTTGAACCCAAGCTTGGGCGCTGCTTCCCTAAAACAGTGCCTGCATAAATATAAATGGTAACGTCGAATAACAGGTCCATAAGAACCGCATCTTTGGCAAGGTCTTGCGCCTTTCCCGTATTTTCGTTCTTTCTTTAACTGCTGTTTTCCCATTCATATTTCACCTATCTTTAGACCACGTCGACTCCTAGCGTATCCTTGATGAAAACCACAGATTCCTCTGGAGTTAAAACGTGCTTTGGACCAATGTTCGCCTTCTCTTTTCGGCGATGTTTCACGCGGTACCCTGGGCGACTCATGGTGACACAGACGTCCATGCCGAAGATGCCCACGTCAGGGTCATATTTCACGCCTGCGATTTCAATGTGTTCTTTTATGCCGAAAGCGAAGTTGCCTTGTTTATCGAAGGATGAGAGGCTGATTTTGTTTTCAATGACTGGTAGAACCCTTTTCAGGAAGTTAATCGCTTTCTGCTTTCTTAGCGTTACGACGGCTGCTATTGGTTCGCCTTGCCTTATTCCGAAGTCTCGGATGGTTTTCTTTGCCTTAGTCTTAACTGGGTTCTGCTCTGTTAGTTCTTTTAGCACTTTTGATGCTTTCTCAAGAGGCTCGCCCGATTTCCCGACGTTGAGGTTTACGACAACCTTCTCGATTTTGGGTTTAAGCATTGGCTGTTTTTCCCACTTCTGCAGCATCGCTTCCTCAGACAACGGTTGTCGCCTCCGAAATTAGTGGTTGAGCTTCGCCTATTGAAAAGACGTAATCTAGGATTGTCTGGTAACGCTCGCCTTTCTCGTCTTCAATTATGACTAGAGCGTTTCGGCGTTTCTTAGCTTCAGCCTTCTCAATCTCCACTATTTTTCCTCGTTTTCCGATGTTTTTTCCGCCAGTAATGATTGCAACATTTCCTTCTTTGGTTTGTAGGCGACTGATGACTTCTTTGTCTGGGAGACTCAGTTTTAGAATGTCGAAGGTCTGGTAAGTCACTTCTATCGGGTTCTTCGTGTCGACCACTTTTACCAGGATGTTCGAGCCATCATGAAGGGAGACTTGCACGCCTTCAGGCAAGGTTCTCCTATCTTCTACTCTGCATAGCTTGAAACTGGCTTCTTGCTTGTCGATTGAGCTTAGAATCAGGCCTTTGGGCGAAGGCATTACTCTGAAGCACTTGTTCAGCTCAGATATGGAAATAATGTCCATCAATCCCACTGGGAAATCAGCCTTTCGCCTAATCTTGCCGTCAACGGTAATTTGGCATTGAGAAAGAATCTTGCCGGCTTCTTTTTTGGTTTTGGCTACTCCGAGAATATCGCGAAGAACCAAAGTAAGCGACAAGCACTTCTCGAGCGAGTGAGGTCCCGATGCAGGCTTCACTACCCAAGGGAGTTCTTTCCTGTGAATTGGCCAGAACTTTGGCGAGGGATTTCGTTTTAGTCTTCCTGTCTTTCCTTTCTTTCCCAACTTATGTTCCTCCTTCTTTTTCGGCTTTGGCTTTGCTCTTGGCAGCAGGCGCTTTCTTCAAGGGTGTTTTCTTGGCGGGTGCTTTGGGTTTCTTTTCTACGGCTTTTGCTTCTTCTGCCGGCTTCTCCTCTTTCTTTTCAGCAGGTGCAGCCGCAGGCTTTTTTGCAGTAGTCGCAGCTGGTTTCTTCTTTGCAGGTTTCTTCTCAACCATAGCTTTCACTGGAATCTCAGCTTTCGCCTCTGCGGGCTTAATTGCTTCTACAGGTGCGACTTTCTTTTCAAGGGGTTTCTCTTCTTTTACTTTGGCTGGTGCTTTAGCCTTTGCCTCAACTGGTCTCAGTGGTACTTCTGCGGGTTTCTCTTCCTTGATTTTAGTTGGCACTTTAGCTTTTGCTACGACGGCTTTAGCAGCTTTTTCAACTGGCTTCTCTACCTTCGCCGCTACCTTTTCGGGGACTTTCTTGGCAACTTTCTTTTCTTCTTTCTTTAGCAATGCCTGCTTCCTTTCAACTACTGCTTTGCGCCATTTATCGTCAAGACCCACGTTCTTAATCATAACTTTTGAAGGGTGAATTGAAACAAATATGGTTGTGCCGTCAACTTTTTCGCGGGTTAAGCCTTCAACATAAATGCGGAAGCTCTTCAAATCGACGCGTGAAATTTTTCCCTCGAATCCTTTATGGTCGCCGCGCATTACTCGGATTGTATCGCCCTTTCGGACTGGAAGCGTCTTCACACCTTTGGAGGCAATTTGCTCTGGTGAGAGTCTAGCTGCCATAAGCTTATGACGTTGGTGAGCAGGCGCATTGAACAGTTGTTTACGTTGTTTTTTCGGGTTTTTAACAGCCTTTGTTATTTGCATTATTTTCACCTATACGATTGTGCTGGAGGCGCTTGCTATTCGTGGCCATCTTTCAGCTGCCTCTCTTGCCACTGGCCCTCGGATTTCTGAGCCTTTCATTTCGCCGTCAGGAGTAATTATCACTGCTGCATTGTCTTCGAATTGAACCCAGACGCCTTCAACTCTTCGGAAAGCTTTCCTCTGGCGGACAATGACAGCTTGGAAAATCTTCTTTCGCATGTCAGGTGTTCCTTGTCTAACAGAAACAGTCACTTTGTCACCCACAGTGGCAGAGGGATACCGTCTTAGTCTACCCTTGTAACCCATTGCTTGAATCAAACGTAACATGCGTGCGCCCGTATTATCTGTGCATCTAAGAGCCGAACCTGCTAAGAGACCTCGAGAGATTTTCTGACCGTGCGCGAGCATTCCCTTCGCGACTAAGGCTCTTTGCTTTGCTTTCGCCGCCACGTTATTGCCCCTCCAGTTTCTCAACAACGACAAAGGAGACGGTTTTGCTTAGCGGACGACATTCAGCGATTCTCACGCGTTCGCCTTCCTTCACGTCTAAACATGGCGGGTTGTGTGATGGAATGTGGCTGTGGCGCCGTTCGTACCTGACGAATTTGGATGAGAACTGTAAATATTCTCGTTGGACTACTATGGTTTTGTCCATTTTTGCGCTGAGGACAACTCCGTCCAGTATGCGTCCTCTCACGGATAAGGATCCGTGGAATGGGCAATTCCTGTCCTCGCAGGTTTTCTTCGGTTTCTTGAAAGCTAGAGACATTACCATAACCTCTTAATGTTTTTTTTCAAGCGGTCCTCTGGTCTGCCAACCAAAAGTTTGCCGTCGATTTCGACGATTGTTCCGTCTGAAAACTTGAAGCGGAAAACAGCTGCTTCTTTGATTACGTTTTTCGGTTTTCCTGTTTGTATAATTGTGAAAGTGTTTTTTGTTTCATCCACTACTTGCCCTGATATTCCAACATATTCTGCGTGTCGGCTTTCGACGACTCTTCCTTCTGTTCCGATGAATTCGTCACGTATAATGTCGGTGGTTACCTTCATTTCTTCTTTTCCACCTTTGTCTTAGTTGTTTTTTTCGCGGGTTTTTCCTCTTTTCCTCTGATGCCGAGTTTCTGCTCTCGTTCCACGGTCAACGTTCTAGCGATAGCCTTGCGCAGTTCTCGTATTCTGGCGGGATTCTCCACTGCGCCGCCTGCGCTGATCATCGTTCGGAGCCTGGAAAGTTCGGCTCTAAGTTCAACGACTTTCTTGGCGCGTTCTTCGGAGGACATGTCGTTTATTTCTTTAAGTCTCATTATGGGCATTACTCGGTTGCCTCCTTGCTTTCTTCTTTGGTGCCAGTTTCGGGAGGTGTTTCCTCTTTTACCGGTTCAGTCATTTCTTCTGTTTTTTCGGCGACGGTTTCTTCGACAGGCTCTTCCGCGGATTCTTCCACGGTTTCTTCTGCTATTTCTTCTATTGGTTCTGCTGCCTCTTTTTCCTTGACTTCTGGCGTCATCTCTTCCAGTTTCTCCTCGGAAGATTGTTTTAGAAGAATTTGGATTTTGTCTGGGAACACAGCGTCTGGAGGCATAAGCTTGACCCTTACGCCGATGATGCCTGGTTTAAGTTGAACGTGAACTTCGGCTTTATGCATGTACTTCAAGGCTGGTGCGCCACATCGTGGGAAGGCCCCTGCTCTGAATTTTTCGAACCTTGCTCTTTCGGTTCGCAGTTTGCCGCTGATGACTATTTCTATTCCGAGTGCACCTGCTTCCATTACTTGGTTCAGAGCCCAGAATGCTGCGCGCCTGAAGTGTATGCCTCTTTCTAGGGCCGATGCGACTCGGTTTGCAACGACGTGAGCGTTAAATTCGGGTACTTCTATTTCGGAGACGGAGATTTGGGGGTTTGAGACCTTGAAGTTTTGCTCCAAGACGGTGGCTAATTCGCGTATTGTTTCTCCGCCTCTTCCGATTACTATTCCTGGTCTCATAGCGTAGACTACGACGTGCGTTCCTAGGGGGGTTTTGGATAAGTTTATTCCGCCGTATCCTGCGCGTTCGAGTTTTTTTTGGAGAAATTCGTCAATTTCGACGTTTTTCATGGCTTCTGTGATAAAGCGTTTGACTATGGACACTTATGGTTCTTCTCCTTGGATGGGTTTTTCGTCTAAAACGATTTCTACGTGTGTGAGGGTTTCGAATTTGGGTGATGCGCGTCCATGTGCTCGAGGCATGAAGCGTTTTACTTTGGTGCCTGGGTATGCTGCTGCATGAAGTATGCGGAGTCTGTCTACGTCTAAGCCTTTGTTTTCGGCGTTTGCTTCTGCGCCTTGAATTATTTTGAGGATTTGGGCTGATGCTTTTATGGGGTATCTTCCTGCGGCGGCTTTTACGAGTCCGTGTCGGTGTCCTGCTTTCTTGTTATACCTAGTGAATGGGACGGCTTTTTTCTTAGCTATGACGTCTCTTAGGTATTGTTTGGCGTTTGTGAGCGTCATGCCTTTCACGGTTTTGCATATTTCTCGGGCGTGTTTGTGGGATACTCTGATTTCGCGACCTGAGGCTTTCGCTGTTTTTTCCGGGTCAAGCGTTTCGGTTAGGATGGAATATCCCCATTTTGGCATGTTTTATTTCTCCGTGCGCGCAATCAACAGCGTAAAAGCGATTTATATGGCTTTCCGTATCAAAACTAGCTCTCTGATTAAGTGGACTAGTTAAGGTCCCTTTTTGGAGGGCGAACTTCGAGCAGTGAGGTGTACAGTTTACGAATTGC
>DATEAU010000066.1:0-6125 GCA_035288165.1 Bathyarchaeia archaeon | reverse complement strand
TCCCATCCGTCTTGGAATTCTGTTTCGATTTGAATAGAGTACGCGATCTACCATAATAATTCTTCTTCACTGAGAATAGAGTGGTTTTCTCGGGGAACCTCCCGCTATTATAGATGCACAAAGCTTTAACGTGAGTAGTCTAGACTGGATTTAGACAGGTGAACTGGTTTTGAAGTTGAAAACAACCACGATAACCCAGAAAGTCGTTATTCCAGCGTCGCCCGAAGAAGTGTACGACGCGTTCATCGACGCGAAAAAGCACTCGGCGTTCACAGGAGCTAAGGCAACATGCGACCCCAAGGTCGGCGGCGAGTTCACGGCATGGGACGGCTACATCTCGGGCAGAAACCTCGAACTTGAGAAAGGAAAGCGCATCGTCCAAGAATGGTCTACGACAGAATGGCCAAGTGGATACCCGCCTTCAAGGCTGGAATTCACGTTTCGCGAGGTCAAGGGCGGCACGGAAATCACCATGACCCATTCCAGCGTTCCCGAGGAACAAGCGAACGAGTATAGGCAAGGATGGATAGATAACTACTGGGAACCCTTGAAAGACTACTTCACGAAACGCAAGCGTGTAGCCAGGCCTTAACAACCAGCGAAAACTTGAGATTCAGCCTTATCAATAAGGGAGCCATAGTTTTTCCGAGCACTAGAGTATGCATTATTTCAGGCTAACGGGAAACGATAGCTTCAGCGTAGCATTCTCGCGGAGTTTGATGACTGCTTTTTCTTTGAATTCGCCGCGCTCAAGCGTTTCCTTCAGCTCCTCCATAACGGGTTCAGGTCTTGAACAGAAAATAACTTCGCCTTTCTCGTTTGCCCACACAGTTAAGCCTCTGCTCCAACCCTTATGCAACAAATGCAAAAACGCGTTCTCACTGTCAAGGTGCAGCAGCGCGATTGAACCCACGGTTTTGCCTTTCAAAGTGCAAAGCAACTCATCAGCCGCTTCATCCGATTCTTCCCCTTCGTTCAGCAACGCACCAAAGTAATGCGGAATAACCTCCGAATCAATTAGCCCAGCTTTTTCGCTCTCGAAAGCATGCGCTTTAAGCTTCTTCTTAAGCTCCATGTAATTTTCAACCCTGCCGTTGTGAGCTGAAACAATGGTTAGTTCTGGCTGTAAGTTCTCAACGTAAGGCTGTGCAGCCTCCTTGAACTTTACCGTGTCCAAGAATTCTGCGCCTGGAAACCTGACGTGACCAATCAGCACACGAGCCTCATGCAACTTTGGCTGGACCAATTCGGCAAGCTGACACGCAGGAGAACCTTCAGTTTTCCCCAGCTTCTCAGAAAAAACACTATTGTCATCCAAGAGAACCGCAACTCCTGCACCGTAACCGCCAACAGGCTGCTTTTCGCCAGGATATCTACCTGCTTCGAGTTTTTGGAGAACGCGGAAAATTTTAGTCATTGTTAAGGGTTTTTTTGTTACGTAACCGAAAATTCCACACATAAGAAATACGCTCCTAAACTTACTGTGCACAACTCTCACTAATAGCCTTTGATGCATTTTTCGCCTTCAGGCAAGTTTTTATTCCCGCAAAACCTATTCTAGCTTAACCTTTTTAGGATGGATAAAACCATGAAACAACTCACCGTAGGCAGCTCAGCATTTGAAAACAAAGAGGCGATACCCAGAAAATACACCTGCGATGCCGACGACGTCAATCCGCCATTAACCATCAACGGAACACCCTCAGAAACGAAAAGTATAGTCCTAATCGTCGAAGACCCTGATGCACCTGCTGGCTTATGGATTCACTGGCTCGTCTGGAACATCCCACCAACAACCACCACGATAAAAGAGAATTCAGTTCCTGGAACCGAAGGCGCAAACACGAACGGAAACCGCAGTTATGGTGGACCTTGCCCACCTTCGGGAACACACAGGTACTTCTTCAGAGTCTACGCCTTACGCACCAAACTCGAGTTGCCCCAGAATTCAACGAAGAAAGATGTGGAAAAAGCCATGCAGAGCCACGTGATTGCCCAAGGCGAACTCATGGGCGTTTACAGTAGATCTAGATGATACCGAAAAACGAGTTGCGGTTTTCGATGGTTTTTGCGCGAGTTGAGTTTTTGGCAATGTGAAAAGTTATTAATGTAAACCTTGGACATTGAGTAACCAAGTTTGGCAGTTGACGGGGAAATGAAGAACAAAGCCTTAATCCTGACCGTTGGAATGATGATTATTCTTTTAGTCTCAGTTTTCGCAAGCATCGAATTCCTAAATACTCGCCAATCAACTCCGAAGTTATTCGTCGGAGTCGAAATGGCTTACGCAAACGCCACATTCAACGACGTAAAGGATTTGGTTGATAAGGTTAAGGATTACACGAATCTTTTTGTGATTGGTTCGCCTGGGATTTCTCTGAACCAGACATTGCTTAACATGACAAGCGACTACATATTTAATGCGGGCTTGTACTTCATCGTTTTGTTCACCGACACTCAACAGTATGATCTTGACAGTAAACCTAAAGATTGGATTCCGAAAGCAAAAGAGAAGTATGGTGAGAAGTTTTTGGCTGTTTACCGTTTCGATGAACCTGGAGGACGTGTTTTGGACCGTGTTAATGATTCATTTATAAATGACATGTCTGTTGGCGAGATAGCAAACTACAGCAAGGCTGCTGGAGCTTATGTTGAGGGTGTGTATGGCCATATGGCGTATTATTTGTATGTGAGTCCTAGTGTGCTTACGGCTGATTATGGGCTTTTCTGGTTCGATTATAAAGGAGGTTATAGTTCTGTTCTTGCGGAGTTCATTGGTAATCAAAGCAGAGAATTGAGTGTTGCATTGTGCAGAGGCGCTGCGAGCGCTCACAAAAAAAGTTGGGGTTCTATAATCGGATGGACGTATGATAAGGAGCCGTACATTGAGTCTAATGATACGCTTTATCAAGATTTGACGTTATCTTATCGTGCTGGAGCAAAATATGCGGTTGTGTTTGATTACCCAAAAATTGACCGTTATGGAATTCTCACGGAAGATCATTTCACGGCTTTGAAGAATTTCTGGAATTATGTGCAAAGCAACCCGCAGGATTATGGTGTTGATCGTGGGGAAGTTGCGTATGTTGTGCCGTCTGATTACGGTTTTGGTTTCAGGAGCGCTGTGGATCATGTATGGCTGCGGGATGCTGATGAGCTGTCTCAGAAGGTTTGGGATGACGCGAATCGGCTTGTAGCTCAGTATGGTTCTAAGTTGGATATTGTTTATGATGACGCGGAAACTTTCGCTGCAATTCAAAATCGTTATTCGAAATTGTTTTTCTGGAATGAAACAATCCCTGTGGATTGAAAAGAAAAAGAAGGTTATGTTTAGTAGTTTTCGACCCAAACCTCGAAGTAGCTTCTCGGATGCAAGCAGGTTGGGCATGCTCCTGGTGCTTCATTGCCTTCAACGACTAAACCGCAGTTTCGGCATTTCCACTTTGTGGGTTGGTCTTTCTTGAACACTATGCCTTTTGCGACGCTGTCAACGAGTTTGTTGTATCTGCGTTCGTGGTAGGCTTCGACTTTGGCTACTGCTCGGAATGTGCGTGCAACTTCGGGGAAGCCTTCTTGTTCGGCTACGTCACCAAAGTTCGGGTAGAGTGTTCCCCATTCGAGTTTTTCTCCTGCGGCTGCGGCTTTCAAGTTTTCGACTGTAGCACCGATTACGCCTGCTGGGTAAGCTGAAGTAAATTCAACCATTCCTCCTTTGAGGTGCTTGAAGAAGAGTTCGGCGTGTTCTTTCTCATTGCCGCTTGTTTCCTCGAAAATTGCTCCTATCTGCTCTAAGCCTTCTTTCTTGGCTTGGCTGGCGAAAAACGTGTAACGTGTGCGTGCTTGGGATTCGCCTGCGAACGCGGCTAAAAGGTTCTTCTCGGTTTGGCTGCCTTTAAAATCCATACGATAATTCTCCTACATTAACGAGTTTCAATTGTCCAATAAAAGGATTCCTTGCTGGTTACCGCAAAATGATGCTCGGAAAAGTCGATAGCCGTCTTTAAATAGTTAGAGATTCGCTGGACTCTAGTGCTCACGAAACCAGGCAACGTGGCGAGGCTTAGAGATACGGGCATAAGCTCGTTTTACCAGCTATACACTCCGTATTCATAAAGAATAAGGTCACAATTAAGTGCTACTTGCTTGCCTGCTTCACTGTATCACGCATTCAGAATTCAGAGTTCAGAAGTGTTAAAACTGAAACTATGCGAAATCGTTCTGCTATGGCAATGATGTCAGAATTAACCAGAAAGGTTGTTGGTGGGATTATCATAGCGATTGGTTTGGTATTTTTGGGGTTAGGGTTCTATGCATTTGTGGAATTGGGCAGAATAGACGTTGGGGCTGGCTGGGACAAGCTTGAAAGCCTCACTATAATTGAAGTTAAATTTGGCGCAGGCAATCTGAACGTCACAGCGAGAAACA
This sequence comes from Bathyarchaeia archaeon, assembly GCA_035288165.1. Classification (GTDB taxonomy): domain Archaea; phylum Thermoproteota; class Bathyarchaeia; order Bathyarchaeales; family Bathycorpusculaceae; genus UBA11855. Next base: position 1,700 of record DATEAU010000066.1, on the reverse strand, counting down.
ATGGAAAGGTTCCAGTTACTGTAAGCGAAGTCATGGTTAACGACGTGAACCAAACTTTCATGATGCTCACAGTTCCACCACATGAACAAGGCGCAACCATCATAAGCTATTTCTGGACATCAGGTTCCCAATACAAAATAGAATTGTTATCCTCAAAAGGCAACTACTTTCCCTATCATGCAGTTGCGCCATAGAATTGCTCGCGTCGTCGGGATTAAATTTTAATAATTTTTTTGTGGTTTTCAAAGTGTAAGCTGAGGAGTGCTCCGAAACACTATACTTTTAGCTCTCATAATCCAAACTGTAGCTAGACAACTAAAAAGGTAACCCGTAACCAGTAACCTCGTTTTTGACTAATGTAGGAAAAAGAGGCAGGTTACCTTTTACCTATTATAGATATCATAATCAATTATTGTTTAGCTTCCACGAGTAACACATCTTTTCGTGACACGGAACGAGTCTAAAGTTATGTGCATGTGAGTCTTGCGTTGTCTATTCTCTCGTGTTTTATGGCTTCACGAATTATGGCTAAGGCTACCTGCTCGCCCATTTTGCCCAGCTTCGCCAGATCATCCGCGTAAGCGAGAAACGACGCGTGTTCCTTTGTTCCCAGAAACACTTCTCGAATCTTATAGCCGCGCATGGCTGTCTCGATGAGAAACCACACGTCAACTCCCCAGCCGTCAGGAGGATCATTCTCAAGGAGCTCCTTCCAAACTGCGGCTTTGGCGGCGATTTCCCCGCTTAACGGCTGGTCGAAATGTGAGACTTCGGGAAAAAACACGTTCAGAAGAGGTTTGGCAACCAGCTTGGTCACTCCAGCATCTCTGGGATTGCGCAGGTACGTTCCCCTAGCCATGTCGTAGTGTTCTTCGGCTATCGCGTTGACAAGCTTGTCAAGCCATTCAGCTGTCAAATTCATCAGGTCCGCATCAAGGAACACGATGACGTCTGTTTCTTTCGATAAAGCTGCCTGCAATCCTGCCTTCATTGCTGCTCCTTTGCCGGGGTGAATACGTTTTTGACTCATCACGACTTCGGCGCCATTTTCAGAAGCTATGGCGCGAGTATTATCAGTTGAATACCCGTCTGCTACGATTATGCTGGGCCTGTATTTGCTTTGCTTAACTGTTTCGATGCATGTTTTTATGGTTCCAGCTTCGTTCTTAGCTGGAAAGATTACTATCACTTTCAAAGGCTCAGGGTCTTTGGTTGAACTGACAAAAGTGTCTGCGCACATAACCATCACAAAGTCTGCTTAATCAAGACATCACATGGGTTATTTAAGCCAAATCCTGTTTCGAAAGGGCGAAACGTATATTTTTATCCTGTACGAGAGTCTGTAAAGGACAGGTTTTGATGACTGAAGACAAAGAGCAGGAAACGCAATCGCCCAACCTCGAAAAGCAGTTGGACGCTGAGAAAAAGCGTTCGGAAGAATACCTTAACAGACTGAGATATTTGCAAGCTGATTTCGAGAATCTGAAGAGACGTTGCGACCGACAGCTCACAGAAGCAAAAAGCTACGCCACTGAACGCTTAGTCCTGCAATTACTTGATGTCGTGGACGAGTTGGAGTTGGCGGTGAAAACAGGGCAAGCCAACGGACCTGAGTCTCAGCCCTTGCTTGACGGTGTTCAGATGACATTGAAGAAGTTCAGAAAAGTTCTTGAGCAAGAAGGCGTATCGCCTATAGAATG